>QILX01000245.1 GCA_003232175.1 Hyphomicrobiales bacterium
CCTCATCTTCCCGTGTTCCCGCTCTTTTGTCCGGTTTGGGCCTTTCCTCTCCCTTGGCTCAGAAGGGGCTTCGCGCCGGGGCTTGCGATATAGTTGCCTGCGTCGCCCAAAACATGATGTTTTGGCTGCAGGCCATTGAAAAGGAAAGGCTATGTCTCTTTACGAGCATGTATTCCTGGCGCGGCAGGATGTGTCGCCTCAGCAGGTGGAAGCCCTGACCGAGACGTTTAAAACCATCATCGAAGACAATGGCGGCACGGTTGGCAAGACCGAATATTGGGGTCTGAAATCCGTTGCCTACCGCATCCGGAAAAACCGCAAAGCCCATTATACACTGATGAATATTGACGCCAGCCATGCAGCGGTTGCCGAAATGGAACGGCAGCAGGGACTGTCTGACGATATCATCCGCATTCTGACCTTGCGGGTTGATGCGTTGGAAACCGAACCCTCGGCGATGATGAAGAGCCGTGGCCGCGATGACCGGCGGGGGCCGCGGCGTGATCGCGATGACCGCCGTCCACGCCCGCCGCGCGACGATGACCGCCCCCAGGGCGATGCTAAGAAATCGAGCGGTTCTGAGGAAACGGCCACCAAGACACCGGACGATACCGCCGCGACCACAAAGGCTGACGATACCGCCGCGACCACAAAGGCTGACGATAAACCAAGCGCCGATGCTGGCAAAGCCCCGGAGACCTCATCATGAGCATTCCCGAGACAACGGGTCGGCGGCCGTTTTTCCGCCGTCGCAAATCCTGCCCTTTCAGTTCCGACAATGCGCCCAAGATCGACCACAAGGATGTGCGGCTCTTGCAGCGCTATCTGTCAGAGCGCGGTAAAATCGTGCCCAGCCGCATCACCGCGGTGTCGGCGAACAAACAGCGTGACCTTGCGCGGGCCATCAAACGGGCGCGTTTCCTTGGGCTTTTGCCCTATCTGGTAAAATAGGAGCCGCAACTCGGTTGGGGCGCGACGTTATTTTCGTGCTCCTAACCGCCCAGGGGCCGGCAATAAAGGCCGGCGGCAAAGGTTTGGGCGGGACAGCGGAAACGAGATGATCAATCAAGTTCTTATCAATCAAATTCTCATAGGCATCGGCGCAGGGCTTACCGCAGCCCTGCTTTATGCGTCCGCATCGACGTTGTCGCCTCTGGCGCTGCTGCTGTTTTATCTTGGGCCCCTGCCGATCTTCCTCTCTGCCCTTGGCTGGGGCCGGACAACCGGGTTTGCCGCCGGCATAACCGCCGGGCTGGGACTTGTCGTCGTACAATCGCCCGCTGCCGCCGCATTGTTCGTATTCAGCGTTGTGCTGCCGGCGATTGTGCTGGCCCACCTCGCCCGCCTGGCGCGCAATAATCAGGACGGGACATCGGAGTATTATCCGGTGGGCCGGCTCCTGTTGTGGGCGGCGATGATGTCCGCCGCAATCACCGTTTCCACCACGCTTTTTCTGGGTATCGGCGTCAAGGAAATCACTGTGGTTGTTAATCAGATGATTGAGCAGCTTGTTATCACTCAGCCGGAGCTTGCAAAAAATCAGGACGCGCTCAATTCGCTTGCAGGACTGATTGCCCGCATCATTCCGCCGGTAAGCAGTGTCTCCTGGGCCGTAGCGCTGATTTTTAATCTGTGGGTGTCTGGCCGCATTCTCAAATATTCGGACCGGCTGCCCCGCTCCTGGCCCAATCTGCACCACGTGACGGTACCGCCGCGGCTTCATTTTGTGCTGGGTGCCGCAGTCGCGCTGTCCTTTGTTGATGGTGTTATCGGCTTCACCGCCGTGATTGTGGCGGCATGTCTGGCCATGGTGTATTTTTTTGTCGGCCTCAGCGTTATCCACTACCTGCTGCTCGGCCAGAATATCAGGCCATTCGTTTTGGGTGTCGGTTATGGCGCGCTGGTATTCTTGACTGTACCGCTCAGCTTTATGCCATTGCTGAGCGTGGCCGGTGTCGGCCTTGCCGAAGTTCACCTCAAGTTTCGCGCCCGCGCCGCGCAGGCGCGCGGCGAACCGCCGCCTCCCGACGCGGCCTAAATCCAATGCCTTTAAAATTTATGCCACTGCTTCCAAGCCAATAAAGGGACTCCAGATTATGCAAGTCATCCTCCTCGAACGGATCGAAAAGCTCGGCCAGATGGGCGACGTGGTTTCGGTGAAACCGGGCTTTGCGCGAAATTTCCTGCTGCCAAAGGGTAAGGCTTTACGTGCCTCCAAGGCCAATATTACCCATTTTGAAGGCCAGCGCTCCCAGCTGGAGGCCCGCAACCTTGAACTCAAGGGCGAAGCCGGAGGCGTCGCCGACAAACTTAGTGGACAAAGTTTCATCGTTATTCGCCAGGCGGGCGAAAACGGGCAGCTTTATGGTTCGGTTTCAAACCGGGATCTGGCGGAAGTGGTCAGTGAGGGTGGTTTCAGCATCACCCGCAATCAGGTGATCCTGGACCGGCCGATAAAATTGCTTGGTCTTCACGAAGTGCGGGTGAGCCTTCATCCCGAAGTCATCACCATGGTGACGGTTAATGTCGCAAGGTCCGAAGAAGAGGCCGAACGCCAGGCCCGGGGTGAGGACGTAACCCTTGACCGGTTTGCCGAAGACGGCCCAGAAATGGTCTTTGGTGAAGAGATGGATGACGAAAATGAAGGCGATGCCGACCGCGAAGAGGGATCGGAAGGAGAGACCGAAAGTGATGCTGACACCGCCGACGCCGACACAGCCGACGCAGACACAGAGGAAACATCGGACGAAACGGCATCCTGAAATTTTATTGATCGGTCCCGGAAAGCGAAGGGTCTGCGTACAGGATGCATCAATATAGAATTTTACAGTTTTTGTCCTGAAGGTTATAATTTGGATTCCGGTGCGTTTAGCCGGCCGGAAGCTTGGTTGCGAAAGTAGAATTTAAACGCGAATGGACAGTTGGAACGGGACGTGGCCGCTGGTCTGAAATTTCTGTTTAACATCATTGTACGCCGGGGAAATCTCACCATCATTGACGCCGCCGGTGCCGCGCACAATTTTGGCGATGGGACTGGGAAACAGGTCCAAATCCGGCTGGCCAGTAAAGCGGTCGAACGCAAACTGACATTCAACCCATCGTTTTATCTGGGCGAAACCTACATGGATGGCGGCCTGATCGTCGAACATGGGTCCTTGCGTGACCTGCTTGAATTGCTTCTGGTCAATTTACGGCGGCGATGGCCCACATCGCTGAAATTTCTCGAATATTTTCGGACCTTGTCGCGGCGCTTTCATCAATACAATCCCGCCTCCCGGGCAAAACGCAATGTGGCTCACCACTATAATCTCGACGGCGCCTTGTATGAGCTGTTCCTCGACAAGGGCCGGCACTATTCCTGCGCCTATTACGAAAACCCCAACGCAACCCTTGAAGAGGCGCAATCCGCCAAGTTGCGCCACATAGCGGCCAAACTCGATCTTCGCGACGGACACAACGTCCTTGACATAGGATCGGGCTGGGGCGGGCTTGGCATTTATCTTGCCAGCCTCGGCAAAATCTCGGTAACCGGACTCACATTGTCCGAAGAACAGCTCGCGCAGTCCCGGCTGAATGCAGACGCCGCTGGGCTGTCGTCGAGTGTTGAATTCGTTCTTGAAGACTACCGTCAATTTGACGCTCGCAAGAAAGTCCGGAAATTCGACAGAATTGTATCGGTTGGAATGTTCGAGCATGTCGGTGTCAGCCACTACGAGGAGTATTTTTCCGTGCTCGCTGACAATCTGGCCGAAGACGGTGTCGCCCTGTTGCATTCCATTGGCCGGTTTGACGGCCCTGGATCGACTAATCCATGGTTGGCAAAATACATATTTCCCGGCGGCTATGCGCCGGCGCTGTCGGAAGTTATTCCCATTATTGAACGCCAGGGCCTCTACATCACCGATATAGAAATCCTGCGCCATCATTATGCCCAGACCCTGCAGGCCTGGCAGACGCGCTTTCAGGCCAACCGGGCCCAGGCAGCGGCGCTTTATGACGAGCGTTTCTGCCGGATGTGGGAATTCTACCTGGCCGCCAGCGAAATGTCCTTCCTGCATCAGGACCTGATGGTTTTTCAAATTCAGATTTCCAACTCACCCAACACCCTGCCAATAACGCGCGACTATATGAGCAAGTGGGAATCCGAGCAGCGTCGAAGCGAAATACCGAAGAGCGAATCGGCCGCGAAAACGCTCAAATAATCAAAAGCTTGATGGTGGCCATTGCAAAGACGCCACGGTCAAGCCAATGCCAAAATTCTTTTTACCTAAGGCGGCACCCTGTGTATTTCGGTAATTTCAACCCAAGCTCTGGCGACGGTTGGCCACAGATAGTGTACCCACTCAGGTTCAATCGACCGAGGACCACATGAGCGACACAGCGGCGGCACTGGGACAACCTCCCCAAAAGGCGGCGGAGAGATCTTTGGATCGGACGGGCAAGGAATTCGACTTGCCCTTCCGGCTGGCGCCGCATAACAGCGATGCCGAACAGGCCCTGCTGGGTGCGATCCTGGTCAACAACGAGGCCTGCGACCGGGTCAGCGGTTTCCTTGAAGCGGACCATTTTTTCGAGCCCGTCCACGGGCGTTTATACGATGCCTCGGCCAAGCTCATCCGCGCCGGGAAATTGGTCTCGCCGGTCACCTTGAAAACCTACTTCGAACGCGACGAGGCCCTGACCGAAATCGGCGGTCCGAAATACCTCGCCCGGCTGGCGGCGGCAGCGACAACGATCATCAACGCCGAGGAATATGGCCGCATCGTCTACGACCTGGCGATCCGCCGTTCCCTCATCGTCATCGGCTCGGACATGGTCAATCGCGCCTATGACGCCCCCGTAGAAGCCACCCCCCAGGAGCAGATCACCGAATCCGAACAGCAATTGTTCGGCCTGGCGGAGAGAGGCAAATTCGGCGGCGATTTCATGGATTTTGCCAGCGCCCTGACCGAAGCGGTGGACATCGCCGCCGCGGCCTTCCATCGCGATGGCCATACCTCTGGCATATCGACCGGGTTTCGCGGCCTTGACCGCATACTGGGCGGCTTGCAGAAATCCGATCTGATCGTCCTTGCCAGCCGCCCGGCGATGGGCAAGACTTCCTTTGCCACCAACCTTGCTTTCCATATCGCCCGGCATTTTCACGCCGACACCGAAACCGACGGAAGCCGTAAGCTGCTGGCAGGAGGTATTGTCGGCTTTTTCACTCTTGAAATGTCGTCCGCCCAATTGGCCACCCGCATCATCTCCGAACAGACCGGCGTCAGTTCAGAGGATATTCGCCGCGGTACCATTGGCCGGGATGAATTTGGCCGTCTGGTCGATGTTTCCAAGGAATTACAGGACATGCCGCTTTTTATCGACGAAAGCGGCGGTATCACCATCAGCCAGCTGGCGGCGAGGGCCCGGCGGCTGAAACGCCAGCATGGCCTGGACGTGCTCGTCATCGACTATCTGCAATTGCTCACCGGCACGGGAAAATACGGCGACAACCGGGTTCAGGAAATCACCGAGATCACCACCAGCCTCAAGGCTCTCGCCAAGGAGCTCAATATCCCCATCCTCGCCCTGGCTCAACTGTCACGCCAGGTGGAAAACCGCGACGACAAGCGCCCGCAACTGGCGGATCTGCGCGAATCAGGTTCGATCGAACAGGACGCCGATGTGGTGATGTTCCTCTATCGCGAAGAGTATTACCTGGAACGTAAAGAACCCCGGGAAGGCACCACCGAACATATTGAGTGGCAAACCGAAATGGACCGGGTGCACCAGCTGGCCGATATTATCATCGGTAAACACCGCCATGGGCCGACCGGCAATATCAAGCTGCACTTTAATGGTGCCCTGACCCGGTTCAGTGATCTGGCCGGTGATGATCGCCTGCCCGACCGAAACGGGTGATGTCACCGGTGTCTGGCCCCGGCCCCGACTCCGGCCAAGAGTATGGACATGGCGGGCGGCTGACCATCGATCTTGGCGCATTGCGTGCCAATTACCGGCAGATGGCCGGGCTGGCGGCTCCGGCGGAATGTGCCGCGGCGGTAAAGGCGGACGCCTATGGGCTGGGCCTTGAACCAGTGTCCCGGGCGCTGTGGCAAGCCGGGTGCAGGACCTTCTTCGTCGCCCATCTGTCCGAAGCGGAACGCCTGCGCGCCTTCATCGAACGTGACGCGGTCATCTATGTCCTGAATGGTCTCCCGCCCGGAACTGGCCCCAGCTATCGGGCCATCAACGTTTGCCCGGTCCTGTGCAGCCGTGGCGCGATTTCTGTGCCGGAGCGCCAGCGCCCAGCGCCGCGATCATGATCGATACCGGGTTCAACCGGCTGGGCCTGAGCGCAAGTGAGATGAGCACGCTGGACGCCGACCGGTCTTTGGTCTCGGGCTTCGATCTGGCCCTGGTGATGAGCCATCTGGCCTGCGCCGATGAACCGAAGCACGACCTTAACGCCGTGCAGCTCAAGCGCTTTACCGCCGCCCGGCTAATTTTTGCCAACGCAAAATTTTGCCTGAGCAATTCCGGCGGCGTTATGTTGGGCGCGCCATATCAATTTGACATGGTGCGGACCGGCACTGCCCTTTACGGCGGCCAGGTCCAGGCCAATGCTCCCAATCCAATGGCTCCGGTCGCGCGTCTTGATGCCCCGGTGATCCAGGTCCGCGATGTCGAAGCGGGCGATACCATCGGCTATGGCGCGTCCTATCGATTTGATGCACGCGCACGCGTGGCGTTGCTGTCCATCGGCTATGGCGACGGGCTGTTTCGCGGTCTTTCCGCCACCAACGCCAGACCCGGCGGCAAGGTCTATTTTGGCGACCAGCCGGCGCCAATACTTGGCCGGATTTCAATGGACGTCACCGCCGATGTGAGCCGTATAACTTGCGAAAACGTCAGGCGGGGCAGCTGGGCGCAGATCATCGGCCCTCAACAGAGCGCTTATGATCTTGCCGGTGATGCCGGTACAATCGACTACGAGGTTTTCACTGGCCTTGGTTCCCGCTATGAACGGATATATCAGGGACTGAATTGAGTCCCCCTAAAAACCGCCACCAATATTGGAGCCGATATTTGACGCTTGCTAAGTACAATATTTTCCAGATTGTCGGGCATGTGGTTTTGCGGGCGGCGCAAGACACCGGTCGTTCAGTTCTGTTCTTCCGCAATGTTGTGGTTCAGGGCTTCAGCCCACCGTATTACCCGCGCATGATCTTCTGGCAGATGGTCAAGATCGGGTACAATTCCCTGCCCGTTGTCGGCCTGACGGCGTTTTTTACCGGGGCGGTTCTGGCCCTGCAGATTTTCATCGGTGGTTCGCGTTTTAATGCCGAGAGCATTGTCGCCTCGATCGTCGCCCTTGGCATCACAC
>QILX01000195.1 GCA_003232175.1 Hyphomicrobiales bacterium
CTCATGACAAAACCAGAAGTCATGCGCGATGTTTTTGACGCATTGGAAGTCAAGGAAGAACAGACACGCAAGTCACGGTTTGAGACCGCGATTGCAGATAACGCCGAGCAGCTTTTTGGCGGGACCAAGGGGCTGGAGCTTGGCAACCCTGATGGCGATGTCACAATTGTCGAGTTTTACGATTATAATTGCCCCTACTGCAGACGGGCCCTTGGAGACATGGTTGCCCTGCTGGAATCCGATACCAACCTTAAAATGGTGATGAAGGAATATCCCATTTTGTCCGAAGGTTCGGCTGAGACGGCAAGGGTGTCCCTGGCGGTAGCCAAACAAGGCCGGTTCATGGAGTTTCACAAGGTGATGATGGGAATTTCGGGCCAGGCCAATGGCAAGCGGGCCCTGGGCATTGCCGAGGATCTTGGTTTTGACATGGACCAGCTCAAGACCGATATGGACAGCGCCGAAGTCCAGGCTGAAATCGATGCGACCATACAGCTGGCCTCGGCCCTGGGCGTTCGTGGAACGCCGGCCTTCGTGATCGGCAATGAACTTGTCCCAGGCGCCGTGGGCGTTGCCTCCTTGCGCGCCACCATCAAAAGAGCCCGTGAAGCTGCGGTTGCCACCAACTGAGTCAGTCACATTCCAGGTCAATGATGCTGGGTCCGGTTTCGCAACCGGACCCAGACTTTTACGTTTACAATCGAGGCGGCATTGGCTTTGAACGGAATAGTTTTTCCCCAACCCTGAAGAAGTAGGGTTTCGAAAATTCACATTCCGGATTATAGATCGTTCAATTTACCGATGAGCGCAGGAGACCGTCAGGCCCATGCCCGAAAAGAAGACGGTCGATAAAGACCTAATTCGCGACCTCGCCAATCTTCTGGACGAGACCCGGTTGACCGAAATCGAGGTCGAACAACATGGTATTCGCATACGGGTTCAACGTGCTCCCGGGGCGAGCCCGCATGCAGCCCCCGTGCCTGCGCCAGCGCCGGCAATCGTGGGTCAGGTCAGCGACAAACCCGCCGAGATGGCCAGTCATCCCGGAACTGTCACCTCGCCAATGGTGGGGACGGCATTTCGGGGCGCCGAACCCGGCGCGCCGGCCTTTGTTGAGACCGGCACCATCGTCACCGAAGGGCAGACGGTTCTTATTGTCGAAGCGATGAAGACATTTAACCCGATCGTTGCGCCGCGGGCCGGCAAGGTCACGGCCATTCTTGTCGAAGACGGCCAGCCCGTCGAATTCGGCGAGCCGCTGCTTATCATCGAATAGCGGACGGCGGACCGATGTTCGAGAAGGTGCTCATTGCCAATCGCGGCGAAATTGCCTTACGCATTCACCGGGCATGCCGTGAAATGGGCATAAAAACGGTCGCAGTGCATTCCACAGCCGACACCGATGCAATGCATGTGCGCCTTGCCGACGAAAGTGTCTGTATTGGCCCGCCGCTGGCGGCGGAAAGTTATCTCAACATTCCAGCGATTCTGTCGGCATGCGAAATCACCGGGGCTGACGCGGTTCATCCTGGATATGGGTTCCTGTCCGAAAATGCCCGATTCGCCGAAATCCTTGAAGAGCACGGCATCGTCTTTATCGGCCCAAGCTCCAAACACATTCGCATCATGGGCGACAAGATCGAGGCCAAAAAGACGGCCAGAAAACTTGGCATACCGGTCGTGCCGGGCTCCGAGGGTGAAATTAAATCGGAAGGGGACGCCAAGAAAATTGCCAAGGACATTGGCTATCCTGTGCTGGTGAAAGCGGCATCTGGTGGCGGCGGACGCGGCATGAAAGTGGCCGAAACCGAGGCCGATTTGGGCAATGCAATGTCGACCGCCCGCGCCGAGGCCACAGCGGCTTTTGGCGACGGCACTCTATATCTGGAGAAATATCTGGGCCGGCCCCGTCACATAGAAATTCAGGTCTTTGGCGACGGCAAGGGCAATGCGATCCATCTTGGCGAACGGGATTGTTCTTTGCAGCGCCGCCATCAGAAAATTTTTGAAGAGGCCCCCTCCCCGGCATTGAACGGCACCATGCGGGGCCAGATTGGCGCCACGGTTTCCAAGGCCATTGCCGATCTGGAATATTCGGGCGCCGGAACGGTGGAATTTCTTTATGAGAATGGCGAATTTTATTTCATCGAAATGAATACCAGGCTGCAGGTCGAACATCCCGTCACCGAGGCGATTACCGGGCTTGATCTGGTTCAAGAGCAGATTCGCATTGCGGCGGGGGCGCCACTTTCGGTCTCACAGGACCAGGTCGTCTTTAGCGGTCATGCCATTGAATGCCGCATCAATGCTGAAAACCCCTCTACTTTCATCCCCTCTCCGGGCCGCATAACCGGCTATCATCCACCCGGCGGGCTAGGCGTACGGGTCGATAGCGGCGTTTATGCCGGCTACTCCATTCCGCCCTATTACGACAGCCTCATCGGCAAGCTTATCGTCCATGGCCAGAATCGCAATGAATGCCTGATGCGCTTGCGCCGGGCACTGGATGAGTTTGTCATTGACGGGGTGGAAACCACCATTCCCCTTTTCACCGACCTTGTCCGCAATACCGACATTATGAACGGCACCTACGATATTCACTGGCTGCAAGAGTATCTTTCAAAACCCTGACGGGGCTATCCTTGGGCCATGACCGCGCCGCAGGACACATCCGTTGAAATTACACCGCAGGTGCTGCTGAAAGCCTATGCGTGCGGAATATTTCCGATGGCTGAAAACGCCCAGGACAATGCGCTTTACTG
Source organism: Hyphomicrobiales bacterium (assembly GCA_003232175.1). Classification (GTDB taxonomy): domain Bacteria; phylum Pseudomonadota; class Alphaproteobacteria; order Rhizobiales; family SZUA-8; genus SZUA-8. The sequence goes on from QILX01000195.1 coordinate 2,763, forward strand.
GATCGACCCCGAAATTCGCGGCATCTTGCCGCTGGATGGGTTTCATCTTGCCAGGCGGTTAAGGCGGACGGTTCGCTCAGGGCAGTTTGAAATCCGCGTCGATACCGCGTTTGCCGAGGTTCTGGATGGCTGCGCCAAATCGGCGCCAGGCCGGGGGTCCACATGGATCAATTCCCGCATTCGCCAGCTTTATACCGATTTGCATGAATTGGGCCATTGCCATTGCGTTGAGGTCTGGTCGGAGAGCCAACTGGTGGGTGGCCTCTACGGGATCCGCATCGGTGGCGCCTTTTTTGGCGAAAGCATGTATTCGGTTGTGGCAAATGCCAGCAAAATTGCGCTCGTGCACCTGGTGGCGCGGTTAAAACTGGGCGGATTTGCTTTGTTGGACACCCAGTTTGTCACCGGACATTTATCCCGGCTTGGCGCCATCGAAATTCCGCGGGCGGCCTATCATGTCAAACTTGAGGAGGCGTTGGCGGTTCAGGGGGATTTTTTTTCGCTGTCCCCGGACGCCGGCCCCGATGAGGTTTTGCAGGTCTTGAGCCACACATCATAGACCGGGTGCTCCACCCCGTTGATACCGGGGCTGGAGGCAAACATCCATCCTGTGAAGATGCGTTTTGCGTTGCCCGATAATTGCTGTTCGTCGATTTCAACAAAACTCGTGGTTTTTGGCGGTTCGGTCGGCGGGCGGGTGTAACACACACGCGGCACGACGGTCAGAGCGCCAAACCGGCCGACGCCGTCAATGGGAACCTCAAATGTTGTGATGGTCGCGGTAACTTTGTCCAGCCCGTCAAATACCGCAATCGGGTTGGCGATCTGGGCAAAGGCGGAGCCATTGGCCATGATAAGAAATATCAGTACGCCAAGCCCTTTTACCACCAAAACAGCCATTTTTCGTAATTCACTTTCGGTTACCAGCCACCAGACGGCATTGTCCATGGTTGTGGCTAAACTCGGGCCGGCCTAAATTTTCGTCGCATCAAATCTCAGCCGCACATAATCCGCCGTCCACTGCCCTTCGGTATCGCATAATGATGGCCGCAAGGCATCTACGATATAATTCACCACCGCATCGCGGTCGTTTTTATCATATTGCTCAAAATACGACTGGCGGAAAGTCTTGAGCCATCCAGCCATTCCAGTCGGCAGCGCCGTCGGTCGCGGGATCAGCGAAATCCGCGCAACATCGAATCCAGCGTTGGTCAGGCGGTCGCCATGGGCCTGCGGGGTGGGAAAATACCATGGGCTGGCAAGTGCCGGGTCGCCACCAAAATGGGTGGCCGCGGCACGCAGCGCCGTGGCGATGGCGGCAACGTTGAGGTGACCGCCAAACTCGGCGACAAATCGACCGCCCCTGACCAGAGCGCGATGAACACCGGCGATCACGGCATCCGCATCGGTCATCCAGTGCAGGGCGGCGTTGGAGAAAACCAGATCAAATTCGTTGTCAAATTCCAGCGCCTCGCCGGACATCATCCGGGCGTCCAGCCCCAGGGCCCTTGCCGCCTGGACCATCGAAGCGCTGGCATCGACCGCCACAACTTCACCGCCGGCTTCAACTAATTTTTCAGTCAGTGCACCGTCGCCGCAACCAAGGTCGAGAATACGCAATCCTTGTCGCACTTCGGCCCAGGCCAGGACATCCTGGCCCAGTTCGGCGACAAATCTGGCATTGGCAACATAGGTCGGTGCCGACCAGGCCTGGTGGCCGGCCTGAGGGAGTTCGGTCATCTATTTTTTGTCGCCAAAGACCGCCTGCCCGATCAGACTCATCAGATCAACCGCACTTTGCGTGTATTCGATGGTACCGCCCTCCACCAGCATTTTTTCAGCACCGCCTGGGCTCAGGGATATGTAATTGCCGCCCAGCAACCCTTCTGAGGTGATTTTGGCGCTGCTGTCCTCCGGCAGCCGGATATCGGGAGAAATAGCCAGGACCAACGTTGCCTGATAGGTTTCAGGATCGAGTTTCTGCTCGGTGACCGACCCGACCTTGATGCCGGATATTCTCACATCGGTACCGACGCTGACGCCATCAGCGGAACCGAAAACGGCGTTGATAACATACCCGCCCGACGCCGCGCCAATCCCAGCGGTATTGTAGGCAAAGGAGAAAAATGCCACGGCAAGCGTTATGACCGCCGCCCCGACTATGGTTTCGACAACATCGTTTTTCATCGTGGGTACCTTCGTGTTCTTCGCGCCGGGAGCCTGATCAGTTCGGCGGGGTCCAGGCGTCGTAGTCACCGGTCGCCTGAGGCCGCTGTCCCGGGTTCAGTGTACTGCCACCGGGCCGCCAGGCCTTAGGGGTGCCTGTCATATTGGGCTGATGCGGCTTTTCCCAATCACGCGGACTGTATTCGATCTCGGTTGGCGGCGTGTCTGTCGTATAGTGGAGCCAGTGATGCCATTCGGGCGGAATACAGCTGGCATCAGCATAGCCATCATAGATGACCCAGCGGCGAGGGCCCGAACGTTCCGAATAATAGACGTTTCCAGCCTCGTCCTCGCCGATCCGAACACCCTTGCGCCAGGTGAAAAACCGAGTGCCGATTGTCGCACCATTCCACCAGGTGAAGATTTGAACGAGAAAACTCATGCCGCGTAATTACCGCCCGTTTGAGTGGTGCTTCCGATGGCGCGAACTATGGCACTTCACCACTTTCCGGTCCAGTCGCATCTAGGCCAATATACCTAAGCCCGCACAGCTCAGATTTCAATGACATCCAGAGATGGCTCGGGCGACTTCGCCACGGATCGTTCATGCCATTTGAGACGCTCATCCACTCCATCGATGACATAGCGCCCACCAACTTTCACCAGTTCGCGGGCGTCACTTGTGACCCAGTCGATGCGTTCGAAGAGCAGGCGCGGCGAAACTGGCTTGACCAAAAACTGCTGGGCACCGGCCCGCATGGCGGACATTACGAATGATTCGGATGCATGTCCGGTGACCATGATTGCCGCGGTCAGACATGCCATGGTCATGTCTGAGCTGCGCAACCGGCGCAGGAAGTCAAGGCCGTTGGGGGGCCCCATGCGCCAGTCGACAATGATCAAATCGGGGGGGTAGTTCTCTATTTCGCTCAAAGCTGTTTGCGCAGAATCGAACATGCGCAAGTTAGTTATGCCAAATGTCGTAAGACACGTCCGGTAAAGCCGCCGCATGGAATCCGAATCATCGATCACCATGAGATCTAGCGATGTCACCGGAACGGCAAATGCACTGTGATGGGACACTTCAGCAAACCCCGATTTTCGTGACCTCTCACGTTTTTCAAGTCTTTGCACAATGGACAGAATCTCTTAACACTGGCTTTCGATTAACGACTATCATTCGCTATATCTGTCGCCCATGACGCCTAGCGTCCTGTCGCTGCCATGTTAGTAATTCGGTAATTTTCTCAACATATAGTAGGCGTCGAATTAAATTACACAAGGTGTTGACGGGCGAAATGGTGATGGACTAGGTATCAAATTCGCCAAACACAAGCTCGTAATATGGGAGCCTTTTGCGGCCTTCGCAAGATTCTTCCCAAGTCGATGGTCGGTCTGTAGCCAAAGATCGACCTGGCTGTCCACAGTTTGTCCCAAGGGGATAAATTGTTGGGGATTGGCGACAGAAAAACCGCCACCAGGGAGGCGGTTGGAGGCAA
>QILX01000011.1 GCA_003232175.1 Hyphomicrobiales bacterium
CATCGGCGCCCACATCAGTCTTGCCAAGGGTGGCGCGCTCGTTGGTGACGCTGGCGTCGTTGACCCTCAGCGCGCCGGCTTTCACATGACGTCGGGCTTCGCCGTTGGAGGCTGTCAGTCCCACCAGAGTGGCGGCCGCCAACACACCGATCCCGGACTGAAGGTCACCGTTGGCGATTTCGACTGTTGGCAGGCTGTCGCCTTGGCCACCCTCATCGAAGGTGCGTCGTGCCGTTTCCGCAGCCTCCTCGGCGGCTTTGCGGCCATGGACCAGTGCGGTGGCCTCGGTCGCCAGCGCGATTTTCGAGCTGTTGATTTCAGCCCCTTCAAGGGCGGCGAGCCGGTCGATTTCACGCAATTCGATGGTGGTGAAGAGCTTGAGGAAACGCCCGACATCAGCGTCTTCGGTGTTGCGCCAGAACTGCCAGTACTCGTAGGGGCTGCACATATCGGCGTTGAGCCACACAGCGCCCGCCGCAGTCTTGCCCATTTTGGCGCCCGACGCGGTGGTGATCAGCGGCGTCGTCAAAAAAGCTCGGCCCCGTCCATGCGCCGTCCAAGGTCGATGCCGCTGACAATATTACCCCACTGGTCCGAGCCGCCCATTTGCAAACTGCAGCCATGGCGGCGGTAAAGCTCAACGAAGTCATAAGCCTGGAGCACCATGTAGTTAAACTCCAGGAAACTCAGAGGCTGTTCGCGGTCCAGCCTGAGCTTGACCGAATCCATGGTCAGCATGCGGTTGACTGAAAAATGGCGGCCGACATCGCGCAGGAAATCGACGTAGTTCAGATCCAGCAGCCAATCGGCATTGTCATCCATGATGGCATCTTTGGGCCCGTCGCCAAATTGCAGGAATTTGGCGAAACTCGCCTTGATAGAGACCTTGTTGGCATCGATTTCCGCTCCCGTGCGGAGCTGTCTTGTATCGTCCTTGCCCGAGGGGTCGCCGACCCTGGTGGTGCCGCCGCCCATCAGGGCGATGGGCCGGTGGCCATGGACCTGAAACCAGTGCAGCATCATGATCGATACCAGATTGCCGACATGAAGGCTGGGGGCGGTGCAGTCGTAACCGACATAACAGGTCACTGTCTCGCGGGCGAGACGCGCATCGAGGCCCGCAAGGTCCGAACACTGGTGGACAAACCCGCGCGCGTGCATTTCGGTTAGGAAATCGGATTTGTCCGTTGTCATGGGTGGCGCTCCGCCGGTTGCCGTTGATACTTTTGTGGGCCGAGCGTTACGACCAAAGCGCCTGTGGCGCAACAAATCCACGCCAGGAAGGTTTTTTATTGTCAATTCGGTGCCGACCTTGAGAGTCTTTGCATTGTAATCGGCACCAGCCCGCTCCCCCACCCGGCCACCCCCCAGGATATGATCAAAGGGGTGGCCGGGTGGGGGAGCGGGCCGGGGCCGACTACCGCCACCGGCAAATAATGTTAGGCTGACCCATGAGCAAAGTCAGATGGGCCATCGGGTTGATGAGCGGCACTTCGCTCGACGGCATTGATGCGGCGTTGATTGAAACCGACGGGCGCAACATCATCGCCGCCGGTCCGGTGCGCCATCTGGCCTACAGCGCCGGCTTTCGCGCTGAACTGCGCCAGTGCCTCGATATTGCAAGGGCCCACCGCTCACCCGCCCGCATCAGCGGTGATCTGGCGCAGACCGCACGCCGGCTTTCGGTGCTTCACGCCGAATGTGTTCGCGACCTTCTGGCCGATGCCAGCCTTCCGGCGTCCGAGATCGCCGCCATCGGATTTCATGGCCAGACGGTGCTGCACCGCCCGGATGACGGGGTGACGGTGCAGATCGGGGAGGGCGACTGGCTGGCGGCAGAACTGGGCATGCCGGTCGTTGGTCAATTCCGTGCCGCAGATGTCGCCGCCGGAGGCCAGGGCGCGCCGTTTGCCCCGGCCTATCATCGCGCCCTTGTCGCCGCATTGCCTGGTCCGGCGGCGGAGCCTGTCGTGGTGGTCAATATTGGCGGGGTGTCCAATGTCACCTTTATCCACGGCGACGCCGACCCGATCGCATTTGACAGTGGTCCGGGCAATGCGCTTCTGGATGACTGGGTGGCGGCAAAAACCGACAGGGTGTTTGACGAGGACGGAGCGTTCGCCCGCACCGGCCAGATCGATGGCGCGGCCCTGGCGGTGCTGATGGCCAATGAATATCTCGCCAAACCACCGCCTAAATCTCTGGACCGGAACGATTTTTCATGTGAGCCGGTGACGGATTTGAGCCTAGAGGATGGGGCTGCGACCCTGACGGCATTTACCGCCGAAGTCGTCGCTGTGTCGGCGCGTCATTTTCCCACGCCCCCCGGCCAATGGATTATCTGCGGCGGTGGCCGGCACAACCGAACCCTCATGGAGGAGCTTGCGCGCCGAATACCACAGAAAGTGGCGCGGGCTGAAGATTTTGGCTGGCGCGGAGATGATATTGAAGCCGAAGCCTTTGGTTATCTGGCCATCAGGAGCCTTGACGGGTTGCCGCTATCCTGGCCAACAACAACCGGCGTGCCGCGTCCGATGCCCGGCGGAATTCTCCATCTGCCTTAAAACCGGGGCCGGTCTTTTTCAGTTTGGTGCGGGCTCAGGCGCCCCCGTCTTTGAGTGCCGCGGGCGCGAGGCGCTGGTCCAGATAGCAGTCAATATTGGTCATCAGTTCGTCGACGTGGTTTTCGAAAAAATGGTTGGCGCCGGGTATCACCTGGTGGTCGATGACGATACCCTTTTGGGTTTTTAGCCGATCGACGAGCTTGTCAACCTCGTCGGGGCGGACCACGGCGTCGTCTGAACCGTTGATCATCAATCCGGACGACGGGCACGGGGCCAGGAAGCTGAAATCATAAAGGCTTGCGGGCGGCGCAACGGATATGAACCCCTCAACCTCGGGCCGGCGCATGAGCAGCTGCATGCCGATCCAGGCGCCGAACGAGACACCGGCGACCCAGCAGGCGCGGCTCTCATTGTTGATGCGCTGGGCCCAGTCCAGCGCTGTTGCCGCATCGGCCAGCTCGCCCTGTCCGGAGTCAAATGCGCCCTGACTGCGACCGACACCGCGAAAATTCAATCGCAATACCGAAAACCCGCGGGCCACGAACGAATAATAAAGCTGGTAGACGATGGGGTTGTTCATCGTGCCGCCAAATTGCGGATGGGGGTGTAAAATCAATGCTACAGGTGCATTCAGCCCTTCGTCGTGATGATACCGTCCCTCCAGCCGACCGGCGGCACCATTAAAAATGACTTCAGGCATATGAAATTTTACTCCGTTTCAGGTATTGGCGAGAAAAAAGCCGGTTGCAATGCAAAACTGGCCAAATATAATTCTTGACTGATATGATCAGGAATTATATTGAAAGCCTAAACCTTGGAATGGTTCAAAAAAACGCTTCGAAGCCGATAACATTTGCAAGCGGTTCATATCATATGTCGTCGGTAGGAATGCAAGTGCATTGGTCGGTCAAGGTCAAAAAATTCTGATTGCAAATCCAAATCGACAAAGATTTGAGGAGCAGCGGCTATGAAACTTTCCAGCAAAGGGCGCTATGCGGCGATGGCGATGGTCGAACTTGCACGGCAAAGCACCGATAGCGCTGGCGGGCGTTCCATCAGCCTGGGGCGGATTGCCGAAAGTCAGGGGCTTTCGCTCGCCTATCTGGAACAATTGTTCAACAAATTGCGGCGCGCCGGCCTGGTTCAGGCGACTCGCGGTCCTGGTGGCGGCTACCGGTTGGCGGTGGCAGCTGACCGTATCCGCCTTTCCGACGTCATGTTCGCTGTCGACGAGCCGGTGCGCACCAACGCTTGCCCGGACGGCTCCGGTCGGGGCTGCCGGGGGCAGGGGCAATGTGATTGCCATGATGTGTGGAATGCGCTGGGCGCCCATATCTTATCCTTTCTCGGGGCCGTCACCCTGGCCGACATCATTCAGGGCCGGTCCCATGAATTTGTCGCCCCCGGGTTGGGCTGCAAGGCGATCTGCGCCGAAGACTGGGATTTGGCGGTGCGAGAAGAGGCAGACCAGGTCAGGCCGTCAGTCAATGTCAACCTCGCGCGCCTTGCGGCTCGGAGGTAAGGCATGAGGACTTATCTTGATCACAATGCCACAACCTCCTTGCGGCCCCAGGCGAAGGCGGCGCTGGAAACAGCGCTCACTGCCGGAAACCCCTCTTCGGTCCACCGCGAAGGGCAGCGGGCAAGAGCCATGGTCGAGGCAGCTCGCGGCCAGGTGGCGGCAGCGCTGGGCGTATCACAGGCGGAAATCAGTTTTGGCAGCGGCGCCACAGAGGCTGCCAATCATGCGGTCTTTGCCGCCGGCCGGCTGGGCCGCACCCGGGTGGTGCGCAGCGCTACCGAGCACGCCGCCGTCAACGCCGCGGCGCGCAATCATGGCCGCGAAAATGAAATCTGCCCGGTCGATGGCCAGGGCAGAATCGATCTTGTTCGCCTTGAAGCGCTTCTTGGCGACCGGGGGGAGGAAACCCTTGTCGCGGTCATGGCGGCCAACAACGAAACCGGAGTGTTGCAGCCGATAAGCGATATCGTCACTCTGGCCCGCGCCGCTGGCGCCTGGGTGCTGGTCGACGCGGTGCAAATGATTGGGCGGCTGCCCTTTGATGCCGGCGAACTTGATATCGACATGGTTTCGCTTTCGGCCCACAAACTTGGCGGGCCCAAGGGAGTTGGCGCGCTTTATATTCGCGACGCCCTAAAAGCCGGCGCGATGATTTCAGGTGGTGGACAAGAACATGGCCGCAGGGGCGGTACCGAAAATGTTGCCGGGGTTGCCGGTTTTGGCGCCGCGGTGGAGGCCGCTATTCAGACCCGAGACGAGGAGGCGGCGCGGCAGCGCATCTTGCGCGATCGCCTTGAGGCGACGCTTCGTTCGCTCGCGCCGGACGTAGTTATTTTTGGCGAAAAAACCGATCGCCTGCCCAATACATGTGCTTTCTCCATCCCCGGTCGGCGGGCCGAAACCCTGGTGATCGCCCTTGACCTTGAGGGCGTGGCAGTTCGGGTTCGGCCTGCTCCTCGGGCAAGACCGGGGCTGGCCATGTACTCAGCGCCATGGGGGTGGACACTGAAACCGCCATGGGCGCCATTCGCGTCAGCGTGGGGTGGACGAGCACCGACGACGATATCGATCATTTTGGACAGGCATTGGCAAATGTCCTGGGACAGCCGAGCAGGGCCCCCACTGGGGTTGCCGGCGATTTGCAGTTAAGCGTTTAGGGAAAGGGACCCCATGGCGGCGGTCAAGGAAACCATCGATCAGGTCAAAGGCATTGATCTGGACAAATACAAATACGGCTTTGTCACAAATATCGGCAGCGAAAAGGCCCCAAAGGGCCTGAACACGGACATCGTGCGCTACATCTCGGCCAAGAAGGACGAGCCGGAATGGATGCTCGAATGGCGTCTGGACGCTTACGAGCGCTGGCTGACCATGGAGGAACCCGACTGGGCCAAGGTCAACTACCCCAAAATCGATTTCAACGATCTTTATTATTACTCCGAGCCAAAATCGGATTCCGACGGCCCCAAGAGCCTGGACGAGGTCGATCCCGAGCTGCTTCGGACTTACGAGAAGCTTGGTATTCCGATAAAAGAGCAGGCGGTCCTGGCCGGGGTTCAGGGCGCACGGGTGGCGGTCGATCTGGTGTTCGATTCGGTCTCGGTGGTCACCACCTTCAAGGCCGAGCTGGCCAAGGCCGGGGTGATTTTCTGCCCCATGTCCGAAGCGGTGCGCGAGCATCCCGAACTGATACGCAAATATCTGGGCTCCGTGGTGCCCAAATCGGACAATTTTTATGCCGCCCTCAACTCCGCCGTGTTCTCCGACGGCAGTTTTGTCTACATCCCCCCCGGGGTGCGCTGCCCGATGGAGCTTTCGACCTATTTCCGTATCAACGAGCCCAATACCGGCCAGTTCGAGCGCACTCTGATCATCGCCGACAAGGGTTCGTTTGTGAGCTATCTGGAGGGCTGCACCGCGCCGATGCGCGATGAAAACCAGCTTCATGCCGCCGTGGTCGAGCTCATCACCCATGAAGATGCGGAAATCAAATATTCCACCGTGCAGAACTGGTACCCCGGCGATTCTGAGGGCAAGGGCGGTATCTTCAATTTTGTCACCAAGCGCGGCGACTGCCGTGGCGACAATTCGAAAATTTCCTGGACGCAAGTCGAGACCGGCTCGGCGATCACCTGGAAATATCCCTCCTGCATCCTGAGGGGCGATAATTCGCGCGGCGAGTTCTACTCCATCGCCATCTCCAACGGCCGCCAGCAGATCGACAGCGGCACCAAGATGATTCACTTGGGAAAAAACACCTCAAGCCGCATCATTTCCAAGGGCATCTCGGCGGGCAAATCGTCCAACACCTATCGCGGCCTGGTTTCCGCCCATCGTAAAGCGACCGGCGCGCGTAATTTCACCCAGTGCGATTCGCTCCTCATCGGTGACCAGTGTTCGGCCCATACCGTGCCTTACATCGAGGCCAATACCCCGAGTGCCCAGTTCGAGCATGAAGCCACGACGTCGAAAATCTCCGACGACCAGCTTTTCTACTGCACCTCGCGCGGGCTTGGCGAAGAGGAGGCCGTGGCGCTGATCGTGAACGGCTTCTGCAAGGAGGTGTTGCAGAAACTGCCGATGGAATTTGCCGTAGAGGCGCAAAGCCTCGTCGGCATCAGCCTTGAGGGGAGCGTCGGGTAATATGACGGCCAAACCATCTGGCGCCTCGCGCAAGACCGTAGATTTGGGGAGGGCTTCAACTGCCCCTTGGATTGTTATGACGGAGAGATCGGCAAGACATGAGTAGTGATTTTCTGAATATCGAAAACCTGGTGGTAGAGGTCGCGGGCAAGCCGATCATCAACGGCCTCAACCTCACCATGGCCCCCGGCGAAGTGCATGCCATCATGGGGCCGAACGGGTCGGGCAAGTCGACGCTGTCTTACGCCCTGGCCGGACGTAACGGCTATGAAGTCACAGGCGGTTCGGTAACCTTTCTGGGGCGGGACCTCACACAGATGAGCCCCGATGAGCGGGCCGCCGCTGGCGTTTTTCTGGCGTTTCAATACCCCATCGAAATCCCCGGTGTGGCGACGATGACGTTTCTGAAAGAAGCCATAAACGCCCAGCGCCGGGCGAGGGGGTTGGACGATCTGCCGACGCCGCAATTCATGCGCCTGGTGCGCGAAAAAGCCAAGGCGTTGAAAGTTAGTGACGATATGCTCAAGCGGCCACTGAATGTCGGGTTTTCAGGTGGCGAGAAAAAGCGCAACGAAATCCTGCAAATGGCGTTGCTGGAACCACGCCTGGGCGTGCTGGACGAGACAGATTCGGGGCTCGATATCGATGCCTTGAAGGTCGTGGCCGAAGGGGTGAACTCTTTACGCGCGGCCGATAGGTCTTTTCTGGTCATCACCCATTACCAGCGCCTGCTCGATCACATCGTGCCCGATTTTGTTCATGTGATGGCGGGGGGGAGGATCGTGCGCTCCGGCGACAAAAGTCTGGCGCTGGAGCTTGAACGCGAAGGTTATGCCGAATTTGAAACCGGTATGGGGCAGAGTGCTGCGTGAGCGGAAGTTAGGGAAGTGTTTGTAAGCTGATGAATATTCATCAAAATATCGATCCCAATACCACCGAGGCGGCCCTTGCCGCGGCCTATGCCGCTAGGCGCGCGGCACTGCCAGGCGGGGTTAAGCTTGCCGAGATTCGCGATGAGGCCATGGCGCGCTTTAAGACCCTTGGTCTGCCCCATCGCCGCATCGAAGCATGGCATTTCACTGACCTTCGCCGTCTTCTGGCCGAAGCCTCGGCCCTAAGCGGCGAGGCGGCGGCGCCTCAAGTGGCCGATACTGGTTTTGCCGATCTCAAACCCGCCCGGCTGGTCTTTGCCGGCGGTGCATTCGTGGCCGAGCTCTCCGATATTGAGGGCCTGGGCGAGGGGGTTGAAATCGCGGCCCTTTCCGCCGGCCCGCTGCCCGAATGGGCGCTGGCGCAAATCGCCGCGCGCCGGCCCGCTGGTGATAATGCGGTGTTTGACCTGGGGCTGGCGATGATGTCCGACGGGGCGCTGATCCGTGTCGCCGCCGGCTGCACTCCGGCCCGGCCGGTGGAAATCATCTCGATGTCGTCGGGCGGCGGATCCGTTCTTCGCCATGTCGTGGAGGTTGGTGACGGCGCAAAGCTTCGCCTGGCCGAACACTGCAGCGGCGAGGGGGCCATGACCCTCACAGCGATGAGTATTGATCTGGGCGATGGTGCCCGGCTTGATCATGTCAAGGTTCAGGACGAGGGGCGGTCGACGGCTCACCTTGCGCCGGTTGTGGGGCTCATCGGCACAAGGGCGGTGATCAATTCATTTACCCTCACCCTTGGGGCGGACCTGGCCCGCGAAGAGCGTCATGTCCGGTTTGACGGCGATGACGGCGGCGGCAGCATTTCCGGCGCATTTCTTCTGTCGGGCAAGACCCATGCCGATACCACCCTTTTCATCGACCACGCCAAACCCGGCGGCCAGAGCCGCGAGGTGTTCAAGGGTATCGTTGATGACGCGGCACGATCGGTGGTTCAGACCTCGGTCGTGGTTGCACAACACGCCCAGAAAACCGATGCCCGACAGGGCATTCACGCGATGCTTTTGTCCGACCGCGCCGCCCACTACAGCAAGCCGGAACTTGAAATTTATGCTGACGATGTGCAGTGCGCCCATGGCGCCACTGTTGGCGAGCTGGACGAAAACGCGATGTTTTACCTTATGTCCCGCGGCATCTCCCGGACCGTGGCCGAAGCCATGCTGATCGAAGCTTTTGTCTTTGGTGCCATGGATGAAATTGCCGACGACGATTTGCGGGAAGCCATAAGCGCATACGCCCTGGCGCGCCTTGATCAGAGGCAGACCCATGGCTGACTTGAACGCAATCGACCGCGCCGCGACATTCGATGTGGAAAAAATCCGGGCGGATTTCCCTATTCTGTCGCGTGAGGTCAACGACAAGCCGCTGGTCTATCTGGACAACGCCGCCTCGGCCCAGAAACCGCGTGCGGTGATCGATTGTCTGACCCGCGTTTATGAAAGCGAATATGCCAACGTCCATCGTGGTCTGCATTTCCTTTCCAACCTTGCGACATCTAACTATGAAGCGGCCCGGGAGAAGGTGAGGGCGTTCCTCAACGCCCCCCATGTAGATCAGATCATTTTTACCAAGGGCGCCACCGAGGCGCTTAACCTGGTGGCATCTTCCTTTGCCGCGCCGCAGATCAGCGAGGGCGACGAGATCTTTCGGTGATGGAACATCACTCCAATATCGTGCCATGGCATTTCTTGCGCGAACGCCACGGCGCGGTGCTGAAATGGGCGGCGGTCAGCGATGACGGCGCGCTTGACATGGCGGCCTTTGAAGCCCTTTTGGGCCCGAAAACCAAGCTGGTCGCCATCACCCACATGTCCAATGTGACCGGGGTTGTAACGCCGCTGAAGCAGATCATCGAGTTGGCCCATGAACGCGGTATTCCGGTGGTTGTCGACGGTAGTCAGGGAGCTGTCCATCTGGATGTGGACGTTACCGAACTGGACGCCGATTTTTATGTTTTCACTGGCCACAAGCTTTATGGCCCAACCGGCATCGGGGTGCTTTACGGTAAAGCGGACCTATTAGCCGAAATGCAGCCCTACCAGGGCGGCGGCGAGATGATCCGCGAGGTGTTTGAGGATCGCATCAGCTATGGTGCGCCGCCACACCGATTTGAGGCCGGAACTCCGCCAATCGCCCAGGCTATTGGACTTGGGGCGGCGATTGACTATGTGGAAGGAGTGGGGCGGGCTGCAATCATGGCTCATGAAGCGGATCTGGGGCGTTATGCCCACCAAAAGCTCGAAGCCATCAATTCCTTGCGCATTTTCGGCACCGCACCTGGCAAAGGCGCCATCGTCTCCTTTGAAATGAAAGGCGCACATGCCCACGATATTTCGACCATAATCGATCATTCGGGGGTTGCGTTGCGAGCCGGCACCCATTGCGCTGAACCGCTGATGGCCCGGTTTGGCGTCACCTCGACCTGCCGGGCCTCGTTTGCCATGTACAACACCAGGGCCGAAATTGACATTCTTGCCGAAGCGCTGGTGCGCGCCGCGGCATTTTTCGACTAGTACTTTGTGACCGTTAGGAAAAGATCATGACCGAAGACAGGGATGTTCTGGACATCGCCTCAAACCCGCAAAGGGAAGGGGCTCCGGACCTGCCGTCTCACATCTCTCCGCCCGGCCCTGATGATGAGGTCGCCCGCGTTGACGAGGGCGATCTTGTCGATGGCCAGACTTCTGGCCTGTCACAAAGTGAAATCGACCGTCTGACCGCCGATATCATCGCCGCGATCAAGACTGTCTACGACCCCGAGATCCCGGTTGATATTTACGAGTTGGGACTTATCTACAAGGTTGATATCAGCGACAATCGCCATGTCGTTGTCGATATGACCCTTACGGCGCCGGGATGTCCGGTGGCCGGCGAAATGCCGCTCTGGGTCGAGGGCGCCGTGGGCATGGTAGAAGGGATCAGTGGCGTGACCGCGAAAATGGTGTTCGACCCACCCTGGGATATCAGTCGAATGTCCGATGAAGCCCGTGTAGCGTTGAATATGTGGTAGGAGCTGGTAAATGACCTTGCGACCCAGACCTAAAGTTATGACCCTGACCGACGCCGCCGCTGTGCGAGTTGGCGAACTTGTCGCGGGCGCTGACGGGCCTGCCACCGGTCTTCGCATCGGGGTCAAAAACGGCGGTTGCGCCGGCATGTCCTACACCATGGAGCTGGCGGAAGATGCCGGGCCTCTTGACGAGGTGGTCGAGGACCGGGGCGTGAAAGTGCTGGTTGACGCCAAGGCGGTGTTGTTTTTACTCGGCACTGAAATGGATTACGAGGTTACCAAGCTCAAATCCGGATTTGTCTTCCGCAATCCAAATGAAACCGGCGCTTGCGGCTGTGGTGAATCGGTTTCGATTACGCCGGTCAAACTTCCAGCTTAAGCCCGTTCGCAGTTTTACACCTTTCCACCGCATCGTCCTGAACCCAACGCCCGTCATTATCCGGCTTGGTCGGACAATCCAGTAACCATTAGAATTTACGTAGTTTACTGCCGTGGCCCCAACCGCAAACATCGGGGGAACTGGATCATCGGTCCAGCCGGATGGTGGCTACCCATGGAGGGCCCCGAGGGGTTTTACATCTCTGAACGGTTGAGGTTTCGGCTCGTCGATACCCCGACCGGGAACGAAAAAACGGCGCCTTCACCGAAATGAAAGCGCCGTTTAGACCGCCTGTAAACGAATACAGATCAGGCGGCGTTTATCGACAGGTCGACATCGGGATCGGCCTCGCATTTGACGTTGTCGCGGCCGGCATGTTTGGCGGCGTATAAACATGCGTCGGCGCGCTGAAACAGCTCTTCAGTGCTCTCACCAGGCCGATATCGCGCCACGCCGCGCCACGCCTAGCGAAAGAGTGATCGTTCCCAAATTTTCATTGGTCGATTTTTTGATCAATTCCTTGGTGCGGACCCGTTCGCGGATCTGGTCTGCGACAGTCACCGCGGCCCGAAGGTTGGTCTGCGGCAGAAGGATCGTGAATTCCTCGCCGCCGAACCGGGCCGCCATGTCGCGACCTTTGATATTTGCCGACAGAAGTTTAGCCACGAGTTTAAGCACTTGATCACCGGTCTGATGGCCGTGATTGTCATTGAATTTCTTGAAATGATCGATATCTGCGACCACCAGGCAAAGCTCTTCCTGGGTTTCGGAGGCGTTGGCGGTTTCAGCGGCAAATTTTTCGTCGAAATATTTGCGGTTTGGAATGCCGGTGAGCGCATCGGTGCGTGATTCGCTGCGAACCTCGTCCAGGCGGTCCTTAAGGGATGCGATCTGGTTTTTGGAATCCTCAAGTTTGGATTCCAGATCTCTGCTGTTCTTTTCCATTTTCCATATCGCGGCTGGCCTTGACCAGGGTTTCGGCAATGGTCCGCAAGTCGTCGGCATTTTTGACTTTGCCAATCTGGGACCCAACCCCTTCGAGGCTGGTGCCATAGGCGCTGTTGGTTCCGGCCGCAGCACTGATGACTGCAATGGCCTGTTCGATTTCGATTGAAATCTTGCTGCTCAGCGAGACGACATTGTCGGCGCTCTGGCTGGGCGAAAAATACTGGTTCTGTATTTCACCGGCCACAGATTCGGTGATTTGGTCTCCGTCGGAAATCCGGCGGTCTATGTCTTCGTTCAGGGCGCCATTCTCACCTGAAACATATTGGTACCAGATTTCGAAATTGCGTGGCGTGGGCGCCATTCCGTGTTTCTGTGCATGTTTGATAGCCCTTTGGGCCAGGTCAAGCGACCGATCTAAATCAGCAGTGTAACTCACCGGAGTATCCCTCACTTACAGCCAACCAGACGGCTTTCAAAAAAAGCCGGTGCCCCATTCACGTGCGTCAGCATAGATGGCGGCTCTTACTGTGGAGTAAACAAATGTTCTTTCCGGTATGGAAAATTCCAGGTCGCGGCTTAAGTCCCGGTAGGACTATTTGGCAGCTGTCCGCGCCGGCCTGAGAAGAAAATCCGGTACATATTCGGTATCGGCATAAACAACACCGTCTGGCTTTTCCTGCCGCCTGTTACCGCGGGCTGCGGTTTCGCCTGCGGCGGTGGATTTAGCCCGGCCACTGCGTCCGTTGCCGGGCCGAGCCGGTTTTTTGGTTTTGCTATCAACCGGTGTGGGATTTTCGGAACTCGGAGGCGTTTCGACAGTTTCAACAGTTTCAACAGTTTCAACAGTCTCGATGGTTTCAGCAGATTTGGCTATTGTCCCGGTACGCGATTTTGCCCGGGCGCCGGCTTTGCGGCGCGGCTCTGCAGCCGGCGCAACTTGTTTGCCGGTGCTATCAGACGATGACGCCGGCGCATGACCTTGGGCCGATTGTTCTTCGATCTTCTTGCCGATCAGAGTTTCTACGGCGCGAAGGTTTTTCGCGTCCATCGGTGTGACCAGCGTAAAGGCTGCGCCCTGCTTTCCGGCACGACCCGTGCGGCCAATACGGTGAACGTAGTCTTCCGCGTGATGGGGCACATCATAGTTGAAAATATGACTGACATCGGGAATGTCCAGGCCCCGTGCGGCGACATCGCTGGCGACCAGCAGTTTCAAGGTACCGGCGCGAAACCGGTCCAGGGTTTCGGTGCGGATATGCTGATCCAGATCGCCATGAATACACGCCGCGTCCAGCCCGTGTTTTGACAGGGACCGCTGCACGACCGAGACATCGCGTTTGCGGTTGCAGAAAATGATGGCGTTTTTCACCCCGTGTTCGGCGATCAGATTACGCAAAGCGGCGCGTTTTTCCTTAGCCTCCTGTCCGGTGTGGACAAGGCGCTGGGTGATTGTCGGCGCCGTCGTATTGTGTCGCGACACTTCGATCTGAAACGGGTTGTGCAGAAATGTATCGGTAATCCGTTTAATTTCCGGCGGCATGGTGGCGGAGAAAAACAGCGTTTGCCGGGTGAATGGGGTGAGCTTGAAAATCCGCTCGATATCAGGAATAAAACCCATATCGAGCATACGGTCAGCTTCATCGATGACCAGAATCTCGACGCCATTCAGCATCAGTTTGCCGCGCTCGAAATGATCCAGCAGGCGGCCCGGTGTGGCGATGAGTATATCGGCGCCGCGATCCAGCTTTTTATCCTGCTCGGCAAAGGAAACCCCGCCAATTAGCAGCGCCACATTCAATTTATGATTACTGCCATAGGTCACAAGGCTCTCAGCCACCTGGGCCGCCAACTCGCGAGTTGGCTCCAGAACCAGGCTGCGTGGCATTCGGGCCCGGGCCCGGCCGCGTTCAAGCCGTGTCAGCATGGGCAGTACGAAAGCGGCGGTTTTGCCCGTACCGGTCTGGGCAATGCCGAGCACATCGCGGGTTTGCAGAGCCGGCGGTATGGCCTGCTCCTGAATTTCAGTGGGTTTGGAGTATCCGGCGGCCTCAACGGCGGCCAACACCTTCGGACTTAAGCCGAGGTCAGAAAATAAATAGCATGCGTGCTTGTTACGTTCACTTTACCGGCGGCGACAACGCCGCGTGGGGACCATTAGGTCGGTGGGGCGCCGTTCTGGCGCACTAATACTTGCCCGGACCATAGGCGAAGGCGGTCGAATGTCAAGAAATTCACTGTGTTTACCTTGACGATTTGCCAAAAGATAGCGGACAAGCTGATCACGTCTGCGCCAATCCATCCCCACCATTAAATAATAATTACAATCTTTAAGCACTGGCACCACTTAAATATCAAGATCTTCGGCAAATTCGGCCTTGTCCTGGATGAAGGCAAATCTGGCCTCGGGTCTGTTGCCCATTAGCTGTTCGACAATTGAAGCAGTGGCTTGTTTTTGATCTTCGGCCAGACATACCTGCAGCAGGTTGCGTTTTTCCGGCGCCATGGTGGTTTGTTTAAGTTGCGCCGGCATCATTTCGCCCAGACCCTTAAAGCGGCCTATATCGATTTTTCCCCGGCCCTTGAATTCATTCTTCAGCAGTTGCAGCCGATGCGCGTCGTCACGTGCATAAAGGGTTTTGCCCCCCTGGCTGATGCGGTAAAGCGGTGGGACGGCGAGATAAAGGTGACCGTCATCGATCAGCCCGCGCATTTCGGAATAAAAAAAGGTGATGAGTAAAGAGGCGATGTGGGCGCCATCGACATCGGCGTCGGTCATAATGATGACCTTCTCGTAGCGCAAATCGGTGGTGCAGTAGCGGTCCGCGGTGCCGCAGCCAAGCGCCTGGATGAGGTCAGCGAGCTGCTGGTTCTGCGCCAGTTTCTGGCTGGTGGCATTGGCGACGTTGAGGATTTTGCCGCGCAAGGGCAGCACCGCCTGGGTGGCGCGGTTGCGGGCTTGTTTGGCCGAGCCGCCGGCTGAATCGCCCTCAACGATAAAGATTTCAGTGCCCGCGGCACTGCCATTGGAACAATCGGCCAGTTTGCCGGGCAGGCGCAGTTTGCGGGTGGCGGCTTTGCGGCTGACATCGCGCTCGGCCCGGCGGCGCAGCCGGTCCTCGGCCCGGTCCACCACCCATGCCAGCAGTTTTGTCGCCTGGTTGGGGCTTTGCGCCAACCAGTGATCAAAAGCATCGCGCACGGCGGTTTCCACCAGGCGGCTGGCCTCCTGGGTTGCCAGTTTTTCCTTGGTCTGGCCCTGAAATTCAGGTTCGCGCACAAAAATTGACAACATGGCACCGGCGGACCCAAGCACGTCGTCGGCGGTTATGCCGCTGGCCTTTTTTACCCCCGACAATTCGCCATAGGCTTTCAGGCCCCGGACGAGCGCGGTGCGAAAACCGGCCTCATGGGTGCCGCCTTCCGCGGTCGGCACGGTATTGCAATAAGAATTGAGGAAGCCGTCTTCGCCGCCAAACCAGGTCACCGCCCATTCAACGGCGCCATGGCTGCCCGGGTTTTTGACCGCGCCTTTAAAAGGTTCAGAGGTGACCGTGGCGCTCCCGCGCACCCTTTCGGCCAGGTAATCGGCAAGCCCGCCGGGGAAATGTAGTGTCGCGGTTGCCGGCGTATCACTTTTTTCGCTCAAGAGTTCGGGCGCACACGACCAGCGGATTTCCACGCCGCCGAACAGGTAGGCCTTGGAGCGCGCCATTTTATAAAGCCGCGATGGTCGAAAACGCGTGGTGGCGCCAAAAATTTCAGCATCGGGCAGAAAGCGAACTTTTGTGCCGCGCCGGTTTTTTACCGGTCCCAGATAAGTCAGGGGCCCTTGCGGCTGGCCGCGGCGGTAGGTCTGGGCATAAAGTTTCTGGCCTCTCGCAACTTCGACTTCCAGGGTATCGGCCAGGGCATTGACCACGGACACTCCGACCCCATGGAGACCGCCGGAGGTCTCGTAAACCTTGGAATCGAATTTCCCGCCAGCATGCAGGGTTGTCAAAATGACTTCCAGGGCGGATTTTTCCGGCATTTTTGGATGGGGGTCGATAGGAATACCGCGGCCATTGTCACTGACCGTCAACCAGCCATCGGCATCAAGGGACACATCGATCCAGCTGGCATGGCCGGCCAGGGCCTCGTCCATGGAATTATCGATGACCTCGGCGAAAAGGTGGTGCATGGCCTTCTCATCGGTGCCGCCGATATACATGCCCGGCCGGCGGCGCACCGGCTCCAGCCCCTCAAGAACCTCGATATCGGCGGCGGTATAACCTTCGCCCCTTGCCGCGGCGGCGCGTGTGGTTTTTGTCGCTTTCGGTAATTTTGCCGCGGCCGGCGGCCGGGTATCGGAATTGCCGGCACGCGTCGATACCGGCTTGGCGCCGTCTTGTGGCGAGCTGAAAAGGTCCGCCGTATTGCCCATAAGCTATCACTCCGCCGGCGTGCCCCAGGGGCGCGCGCCACCACAATATATAAATTTCGAATCGCCCCATGATGCCATCAGTCCGCTAAACTGACGAGGGCAGGTTGTTTAAATCGGATTTCCGATATTGATTATCTTCATAGCCGCAAATTCCCTAACAGTTTTCCGTACAATTCCTCCAATCTTGGAGATGGCAGAAGACAAGCCGCACATTTACGAGCCGCTGGCTGCATTGCCGCCCGCCTTGTATGAAAATCGCAGCCCTTTTATTCCGTCCGCTGGGATCTTGCCAGCTCTTCATCCCAGAATGCCGCTTCGATTTTATGACCGTCCAGATCGCGGACAAAACAGCCATAATATGGGTCGCCATATGCGGGGCGCGGTCCGGGTTTACCGTCGCAGGTTGCGCCATTTGCAAGGGCTGCGTCGTAAAACGCATGAACTGCTTCCTTTGAGGGCGCGCTGAAACCAAAGTGTATGCCATTGGCGGTGGTGGCTTTTTGGCCGTCTATGGGAGTTTGCAGCCAGAATTCTGGGAACTGCCTGCCATAGGCGACAGCGCCGGGAACTTCCATCACCGGTTTGGCCCCAAGGGCGGACATCACGGCGTCATAAAACTTTCGCGCCTCCTCAAACCGGTTCGTGCCCACGGATATATGCGAAAGTATTGACGGGCTATCCATTGCCATCTCCTGGTGCTTGACCCAAACCATTTGTTCATGTAATGTTCTCATAGATTGATGATGAATGCAAATCCAATTTACTAGTGTCGAAAAGTAACACTGGGGCTCAAGGACATTGAGCTGGGAGCTGGGCAAGCCGTGGCTACGTGGTGACGGCGGTTTTTCGACGGTTATTCGCGACCTGGATGGTAAGCCAGGTAAATGCTTACATCTTTGAATGGGGTCGTTCCGCTGAATTGAGTTGGAATTTCCTTGACGCGTCTTGCGCGCATCAAAAATTTGTCGGTGGTTCTGCGGCAGGTGTGGACAAGCTGGTGGAGTTTGCAAAGTTCGCTGGCGGCACTGGTAGGCATTGACTAGGGTGGCGGCGAAAACCACAAACTGACGAGGCAAGTGTTATGGCGGGTTCGGTCAACAAAGTGATTCTGGTGGGCAATCTTGGCGCTGACCCGGAAATCCGGCGCACCCAGGACGGACGGCCCATCGCCAATTTGCGCATTGCTACTTCGGAAAACTGGCGCGATAAAAATACCGGCGAACGGCGTGAACGTACCGAATGGCACCGGGTGGTGATCTTCAATGAAGGGCTGTGCAAGGTCGTCGAGCAATATGTAAAAAAGGGCTCCAAGGTCTATATCGAGGGCCAGTTGCAGACCCGAAAATGGGAGGATCAGTCCGGCCAGGAGCGGTATTCTACCGAAGTGGTGCTCCAGGGGTTTGGCTCAAATCTGACCATGCTTGACAGCCGTCAGGGCGGTGGCGACCGGCCGTCGGATTTCTCCTCGGGCGGAGATTTTGGCTCGTCCAAGCCCCTTGATCAAAACCGTGGTGGCCAGGGGCGCGGCGACGGTGGAAAAGCTCCGGCGGACGATTTTGATGACGAAATACCGTTTTAGGGCGCAGCCGGAGCGGATTTAGGCAGTCCCGCCAGATGATGCCTGAGTGACTGCACTTCGATATAAAGCCGGGTGACTTCAGGAAATCCTGCCTTGATTTTGGTTTCGATGTCGAAAATGGCATTATCCGCTTCGCTGACGCTGTCGTCCTCATCAAAATCAATCGAAAGCGCCAGCAAGACATCGTTTGGCCCCATATGCATGGTGCGCAGCTCGTTCAGATGGCGCACCGAAGACGTGGCCGAAACAATGTCGCGCACGCCGGAAACCAGTTCGTCCTGTGCCGCCTCGCCAATCAAAAGCCCCTTGGTTTCACTAGCCAGCAACATCGCCGTTAGCGCCAGAATGATGCCAATGACGATTGATGCGGCGCCGTCGGCCCATTCAACATCGAGATATTGAGCGGCAAGAATACCGAACAAGGCCACAAGCAGACCGGCCATGGCAGCGGTGTCTTCGAATAGCACGATAAAAATGGTCGGGTCCTTGGAGCGCCGGACCTCTTCGAAAATGCCGCGCGTGCCCCGGGTCCGGTTGAAGGCCCTATAGGCGATGGTCCAGGCCACGGCCTCGAAGATAATGGCGAACCCAAGCACCAGATAGTTGATCATCGGGTTGGTGATGGGGTGCGGGTTGAGAATTTTCTGCACCCCCTGATAGCCTGAGACCCCGGCGCCAACGGCAAAGATCATTATGGCGACGACAAATGCCCAGAAATAAATCTCGCGCGAATAGCCAAACGGGTGGGCGGCATCCGCCGGTCGGTTCGAGCGGTGAATGCCATAAAGCAGCAGGCCCTGATTGCCGGTATCGACCACCGAATGGACCGCTTCGGACAACATGGCCGAGGATCCGGTTATTGAGGCGGCGACAAATTTAGTTATAGCAATCAGCCCGTTACCGATTAGAGCGGCGTAAATTACCTTTTTTGAGCCCTGCGTTGCCATGGGTACGTCCCCCCCTTTAACTTTACAACATGAAGCGACGATCATGTCGTTATTGAACGCCCCATGTAAAACCCAAATGCCAACGTTTTGACAAAGACGGCCCGGACCTGCGTAAATCAGAAACTAGTCTCCGGGAAATCCGCCTCTGAGTTTTAGCGGTGGCGTCAGGCGTTATCCCGATGAACAGGGCGCTAGAGTGTCCGAATGCCATGGCCAGTTGACCATTTTGCTGAGCTGGGTGGATAGGACCCCGATCACCCCCCGAAGTCTTACCTTACGCCATGCCTCGATAATGCTATCAAACCTTGCCCCTCAAGGGGCGGGACCTGATATAACTTTGCGGTAGAGAATCACACGGTTTGCGGCCAATGCCGCACCGGACAGAAAGGCCGACTTTGGCAGACAATGAAAACAATGGCGGCGATGCAACTGTAACGCCGCCACCAAGCGGCCCCACGGGCATTTTACCGGTTACCATCGAGACCGAAATGTCGCGGAGCTATCTCGATTACGCCATGAGCGTCATCGTCTCCCGGGCGCTCCCCGATGCCCGCGACGGGCTGAAACCGGTGCATCGGCGCATCCTTTATGCGATGCATGAGAGCGGCTACGACTGGAACAAGGCTTACAAGAAGTCTTCGCGTGTCGTTGGCGATGTCATGGGTAAATACCACCCCCATGGCGATCAGGCGATTTATGATGCCCTGGTGCGCATGGCCCAGATCTTTTCGTTGCGCCTGCCCCTGGTCGATGGCCAGGGTAATTTCGGCTCTGTCGATGGCGATCCCCCCGCCGCCATGCGGTACACCGAAGTGCGCATGGCCAAGGTGGCCCATACGCTGCTTGCCGACATCGACAAGAACACGGTCAATTTCCGCGATAATTACGACGGCTCGGAAAGCGAACCTGAGGTTTTGCCGGCACGCTATCCCAACCTTCTGGTCAATGGCGCCGGCGGCATCGCCGTTGGCATGGCGACCAATATCCCGCCCCACAATCTGGAGGAAGTGGTCGATGGCTGCCTGGCGCTGATCGACAATCCTGAAATGGCCGATGAAGACCTGCTCAAACTTATTCCAGGACCAGATTTTCCCACCGGCGGCATTATTCTGGGTCGGGCGGGGATACGTTCGGCCTATCTCACCGGACGGGGGTCGGTGCTGGTGCGCGGGCGGACGCGTATCGAGGAGATCCGTAAAGACCGCGACGCCATCATCATCGACGAGATTCCCTATCAGGTGAACAAGGCGACGATGATCGAGAAGATCGCCGATCTGGTGCGCGACAAGAAGCGCGATGAATCCGACCGTGACGGCATGCGGGTGGTCATCGAGCTGAAACGCGATGCGGTGGGCGATGTCGTGCTCAACCAGCTCTACCGCTTTACCCAGCTGCAAAGCTCCTTTGGCTGCAACATGGTGGCGCTCAATGGCGGGCGGCCCGAGCAGATGGTGCTGCGCGATATGCTGCAGGCGTTCATCACCTTCCGTGAAGAGGTCATCACCCGGCGCAACAAATTCCTCCTCGGCAAGGCTCGCGACCGGGCTCATGTCCTGGTTGGCCTCGCCATCGCGGTGGCCAATATTGATGAGGTCATCGCCCTCATCCGGGCAGCCTCCAACCCCGCGGAGGCCAGGGCCGAACTGATGGGCAAAACCTGGCCGGCCAAGGATATGGAGCCTCTAGTTCGCCTCATCGCCGATCCGCGCCATGGCGTGGCTGAAGATGGAACCTACCGTCTTTCCGAAGCTCAGGCCCGGGCGATATTGGACTTGCGCCTGCAGCGGCTGACAGCCCTAGGTCAGGACGAAATCGGCGATGAGCTGAAATCCCTTGGCGAAGAGATTGCCGATTATCTCGACATCCTGAGGAGCCGTGCCCGCTTGGTTGAGATCGTGCGCAACGAGATGATCGAGGTGCGTGATGAATTTGCTACCCCGCGCCGTACCCAGATTGTCGATGGCGGGTTCGAACTTGAAGACGAGGACCTGATCCAGCGCGAGGACATGGTCGTCACCGTCTCCCATGGCGGTTATATCAAGCGGGTGCCGCTCTCGACCTACCGGGCCCAGCGACGCGGCGGCAAGGGTCGCACGGGCATGAAAACAAAAGAGGAAGATTTTGTCGGCAAGCTCTTTGTCGCCAACACCCACACGCCGATCCTGTTTTTCTCCACCTCAGGCATGGTCTACAAACTCAAAGTCTGGCGCCTGCCCATAGGCAGTCCCACCGCAAGGGGACGGGCCATGGTCAATATCCTTCCCCTGGATCCGGGCGAGACCATCACCTCGATCATGCCGCTGCCCGAGGATGAGGAGAGCTGGTCGCGGCTCAACGTTATGTTCTCGACCGTCAGCGGCGGCGTGCGCCGCAACGAGTTGACCGACTTTGTTGATGTGCGCGCCAACGGCAAGATCGCCATGAAGCTGGGCGAGGGCGACAGTATCGTCGGCGTCGATACCTGCACCATGCATGACGATGTGCTGCTGACTACTGCCTATGGCCGCTGTATCCGCTTTTCGGTTGGTAATGTGCGGGTGTTCAAAGGGCGGGATTCGACTGGAGTTCGCGGCCTTTCCCTGAGCGATGGGGACAAAGTGATCTCAATGTCGATCCTGTACCACTATGATGCAACTCCGGCTGAAAGAGGGGAATATTTACGTCGCGCCAATGCGTTGCGGCGGGCTCTTAATGAAGAACTTGAAGAAGAGGCGGCCCCGGACCTCGATGAGGAGACCGGGTCGGGGATCGAGTTGGGCGAGAGCCGTTATGCTGACATGAGCGCCTCGGAGCAGTTCATCCTGACCATCTCGGAAAATGGCTATGGCAAGCGCTCATCGTCGTTTGAATATCGTGTCTCTGGACGAGGCGGCAAGGGCATCATCGCCATGACCACCTCGGACCGTAACGGCCAGCTGGTGGCCTCCTTCCCGGTCGAGGACGATAACCAGATTATGCTGGTGACCGATGGCGGCCAGGTCATCCGCTGCCCGGTGGCGGGCGTGCGCGTCGCCGGGCGCTCCACCCAAGGTGTGACCATTTTCGACGTCGCCGACGGCGAGCGGGTCGTTTCCGTCGAGCGTCTGTCGGATTTCGAGGGCGACGACGAGGATGAAATTGAGCATGATGCGGAGGAGGACGATGGACCCGGCCCTGACGGTGAAGACGGCGATGCGCACTCCAGTGACGCCGCTGGTCCGGCGGATGATGAGGGATAGAGGTTTTCGAACCAAGGTAATCCAGCATGCCGGTTTCTCCCGAAGTCCTCCTGACCTTCGTTCTAGCCTCGATCGCCATTGTCGTCGTGCCGGGGCCGACGGTGACGGTTATCATCGCCAATTCCATGGCCCATGGCTCTCGCGCGGGTTTTCTCAATATTGCCGGAACCCAGGCCGGGCTCACATTGATCATTTCGGTGGTCGCGTTCGGCCTGGCGGCTCTGATCCAGACCATGGCCTTTTGGTTCGACTGGCTGCGGCTCGCCGGCGCTGCCTATCTGGTGTGGCTTGGCCTTCGACTGTTTTTTTCCGAGACGGAAGACAATACGGTGGCGGCGGCCAAGAGCGACGGTGGATTCTTCTGGCAAGGGGTAACCGTTATCCTCACCAACCCAAAGGTGCACCTGCTGTTCGGTGCATTTTTGCCGCAGTTCGTCGATCCCTCGGGCAATACGATCTGGCAGATCATCTTCCTCGGCTTGGTATTCATGGCCGTTGCCACGGTTTTTGATGGCGTTTATGCTGTGGCAGCTGGGCGGGCGGGGCATCTTTTGTCGGCGGCGCGGGGCCGGTTGGTGCGGCGTATCAGCGGCGGATTCCTTATAGGTGGCGGCGTGTGGCTGGCAACGTTGCGCCAATCCTGACCCTTGGGCATTTGCCTTGTCGCGGACCGGGCGCGCGGCCGGTAGCCGTCATCGGCATTGCATCTGGGCGTCGGCACGGGTAAGAGGCGGCCCTATGGCACGTATTGCACTTTATCCCGGCAGCTTCGATCCGTTGACCCTGGGGCATATCGACATTGCCCGGCGGGCCTTTGCACTCGCCGATACACTGGTGGTCGCCATTGGTACCCATCACGGCAAAATTCCGGTTCTGGACGTGGCCACCCGGACGGCCCTTGTCGATACCGAAATTGCCCCTCTGGCCGGACATGCCGGGGGCCGGCTCAAGGTCATGACCTTCGATGGCCTGGTGGTCGATGCGGCCCGTACCGCCGGCGCCACGCTTCTGGTGCGCGGGGTTCGCAATGTTACTGATTTTGATTATGAAATGCGCATGTCGCAGATGAACCGCGCCCTTGAAGCAGGGATCGAAACGGTGTTTCTGGCCGCAGGATCCGATGTCGGCTTTATATCCTCAACTCTGGTCCGGCAGATTTCCGCCATGGGCGGCGATGTTTCCGCCTTTGTGCCTGCTTCAGTCCAAGACGCTCTTGGTCGGGTACGCTCTTGAACTTCCCTTATTTTTGAAAGGATACCTCATGCAGACCATTCTGCTTTCGTCCGTCGGCCTGCTGTTCGCCATGGCCGCCATGGCGCCCGCCGCCAGCCAGCCGCTTGACCCTGAAAACACACTTTTTCTCGATCTGGATTCGGGCCGGGTCGTAATCCGCCTCAGGCCCGATCTGGCGCCAAAACATGTTGAACGGGCCAAGGCGCTCACCCGCCAGGGCTTTTATGACGGTATCGTCTTTCACCGGGTGATCGACGGTTTCATGGCCCAGACCGGCGATCCCACCGGCACCGGCTCCGGCGGCTCCGATCTGCCTGATCTGCCGGCCGAGTTCAGCGAAGAAGCCTATAAGCGTGGCACCATCGGCGCGGCCCGGACCAACGATCCCGATACCGCCAACAGCCAGTTTTTCATCACCTTTGGCGACGCTTCCTTCCTCAACGGCCAGTACACCGTCTGGGGCGAGGTGGTCGAAGGCATGGACTTTGTCGACCAGATCAAAAAGGGCGAACCTCCCGCCGACCCGGACAAGATCATCCGCATGCTGGTTGCCGCCGACGCCAAATAGTGCAGGAGCGCAAACGCCCCCCGGGGTTCATCCAGGTAAATTGGGCAAACCATGAAAGTCGCTGCGTTCGATTTCGATCTGGCCGACGAGTTGATCGCGCTGCATCCTGCAAATCCGCGCGATGCCAGCCGGCTGCTGGTCGTCTCGGGGTCCGGAACCTTCACGGACCGGCATACGCGCGACCTTGCCGATCTGTTGCGGCCTGGCGATGCTCTGGTCCTCAACGACACACGGGTCATCCCGGCAGCCCTTGAAGGGGTGCGAATGCGGGCAGGGTCGCCAGACGGGACACAAGGGGCCAGAGTTGCCTTCAACCTTAACCGCCGGCTGGCATCTGATCGCTGGCAGGCCTTTGCGCGGCCGGCAAAACGCCTGCGCGCCGGGGATACAGTTCGTTTTGGTCAAAGTGGTGGCGGCGCGGTGTGTGGACGAAGTGGTCTTTCGGCCCGAGTTGAATCGGACCCCGAGGCCGGCGAGATTATTCTAAGTTTTGAATTTTCCGGACCGGACCTTGATTCCGCTATTGCCGCCCTTGGTGAAATGCCGCTGCCGCCATACATTGCTTCGCGCCGCGCGCCAGGGGATCAGGACCGATCCGACTACCAGACCATATATGCAAGTGAGGACGGCGCTGTCGCCGCCCCGACCGCCGGGCTGCATTTTACCCCGGAGCTGTTCGCGCGGCTGGACGCAAAAAACATAGACCGTCATTTCGTCACTTTGCATGTGGGTGCTGGCACTTTTCTGCCGATGCGTGGTGATACCGTGGAGGCCCATAACATCCACGCCGAGTGGGGCACGGTTTCTGGCGATGTCGCCGACGCCCTGAATCGGACCCGGCGCGGCGGCGGGCGCATTGTCGCGGTTGGCACCACGTCGCTGCGCATATTGGAAACTGCGGCTGACGCGCACGGTCATATCGCTACCTTTTCCGGCGATACCAGCCTCTTCCTCAAACCGGGCTACCAATTCCGCACCGCCGATCTGCTGCTGACAAATTTTCACCTGCCCAGATCATCGCTGTTCGTGCTTGTTGCCGCCTATGCCGGGCTGGCTCCCATGAAGGCGGCCTATGCCCACGCCATCGCGGAGCGTTACCGGTTCTATTCCTATGGCGATGC
>QILX01000232.1 GCA_003232175.1 Hyphomicrobiales bacterium
GCAGCAGCGCATGGTCCATCACCGCGATGCGGTCCGACAGGGCCAGGGCCTCCATCTGATCGTGGGTGACGTAGATCATCGTCTTGCCGACTTCGAGGTGGATGCGTTTGAGGTCAAGCAGCATCTGGAACTTCAGGTGGGTGTCGGAATGGCTCATCACCTCGTCGAGGATGAACACCGCCGGATCGCGAATAAGGGCGCGCCCCAGGGACACCCGTTGCTGCTGGCCGCCGGACAGCGCACCGGGCTTGCTGGCCAGGGTGTCGGTCAGGGCAAGGATTTCGGCGATTTCGCCGGCGCGCTTGAGGCGCTCGGCCGCCGGTATGCCCTTGACTTCAAGGGGAAATGCCAGATTCTCCTCGACGGTCATGTTTGGATAAAGCGCATAAGATTCAAAAGCCATGGCGACATTGCGGTCGCGCGGCTCAAGATCGTTGACGCGGGTGCCGTCAAAACGAATATCGCCCGAGGTGATCTCCTCCAGGCCGACAATCATGCGAAGGGTCGAGGTCTTGCCGCAGCCCGAGGGGCCGAGCAGGGAGACAAATTCACCGTCGGCGACATCGAGAAAGAAGTCTTTGACCGCATGGAATCGAGAAAGAAGTCTTTGACCGCATGGACGTCGCCATGGGGGGAAGGGTAGATCTTGTTGACGTTTTTAAGGTGGACTTCGGCCATGCTCAGATCCTCTTGCCGCTGATCGGATCGAACAGATGAAAGGCGGGCGAGAAAATCGCCAGGCGGACCTCCTGGGCGCCGATATGGGCAGCCTCGGGCGGGGTCAGGGCCTTGAGGTCGATGCCATGGGCGCGGGTTATGGCGATGCCCATGGAGCCCAGCGGCTGGAACTGCTCGATGCGGGCATCGACCATCTGGTGTTTGGCCGGCGCTTTTTGCCTGGGCGCCAATATGCGGATGTGCTGGGGCCGAATGCCCAAAAGCACCTCGGCGTTTGACCTGCCGTTCAGGCGCTGGCGCTGCTCTTCGTCCAGGATCAGCTTCAGATTGCCGTCCCTTGAGCGCAGATAGGTTTTGCCGCCGTCTTCGGTCAGCGATGTCATCAGCAGGTTGATGCCCGGCTGGCCAAGCTGCTGCGCGACGAAGGCATGGGAGGGAAAGTCGAACAGCTCTCGCGGCGTGCCGGTCTGCACCAGCTTGCCGCCGCCCATCACCCCGATGCGGTCGCCAAGGGCCAGGGCTTCGGAATAGTCATGGGTGACATAAAGCGTGCCAACGGTGTGCAACGCCTCAAGGGTCTGGAATTGTTCGCGCAGCTCATGGCGGATTTTGGCGTCCAGGTGGGAAATCGGCTCATCGAGCAGGTAAGCCTTGGGGTCGGCGACCAGGGTGCGGCCCAGGGCGGTGCGCTGTTTCTGGCCGCCGGAAATCTCGCCGGGTTTGCGGTCCAGCAAATGGTCGATCTGCAGGAGCTTGGCAACGGCGGTGACTTTCTGCTCGATTGTATGGCGGTCAAGTTTGCGTGCCACAAGCGGGCTGGCGATGTTCTTGAACACCGTCATATTGGGGTAAAGCGCGTAACTTTCAAAGGTCATGGCGATGCCGCGCTGGTAGGGTGGCACCGTGGTAACATCCTCGCCATTGAGCAAAATGCGTCCCGCATCGGCGGTCTCCAGCCCGGCAACGAGACGCAACAGGGTCGTTTTCCCGGCACCGCTGGGGCCGACAACGATGAAAAACTCGCCCTCTTCAACCTGAAGGTCAAGTTCGTCCAGAACCGGAAAGTCCCAGCCCTTGCACAGTCCCTCGATGCTCAGTCGCGCCATGGCATCACCCTTTCACCACGCCAAGGGAGAGCCCGCGCACCATGTAGCGGCGCAGGAGGATGAAAAGGGTCACCGGCGGGATCATGGCGATAAGGGAAAACGCCATCTGCAGGTTCCACAAGGTCTGGCTGCCTTGAGTGAATGTGGGGATGACGATGGTGAAGGTTTTCACCGCCGTGCCGACGAACAGATTGGCGAAAAGATATTCGTTCCAGGCAAAAATCCAGCACAGGATCGAGACCGAGATCATTCCTGGCAGAACCAGTGGCAGGGTGATCTTGAAAAACGCCTTGAACGGCGTGTAGCCGTCCAGATAGGCCGCCTCTTCAAGCTCCCGCGGCGCATCGCGGAAAAACACCATCATCAGCCAGGTGGCGAGCGGCATGTTGAAGACCAGGTAAAGAATAATCAGGGACATGTAGCTGTCGGTGCCCCAGGGCATGGAATCAAACAAAAAGAACATCGGCAGCAAAATGGCGACAGGCGGAAACATGCGGTTGGACAGGATCCAGAAGGCCAGATTCTCGCCGCCGGCCTGGGCGGGGAAGCGGGCAAAGGCGTAACCGGCCAGAGTGCCCAGGAACACGGATAAAACCGTATTGCCGGTGGCGATGATGAAGCTGTCGACCAGGGCGGAAAAATTCGCCGGTTCGGCGAAAATCGCGACGAAGTTTTCGGGAAAAAATTCCCGTGGCCAGAAGGTTGGTACGGTGAGATTGGTTTCAGCGGCGCTTTTGAACGCGGTGATGATCTGCCAGTAGAACGGCGCCAGGGTCAAAAGCACCCACAGGCCCAGAAAGGCCAGAAGCAGCCCCCGCACCAGTTTGTAATTTGTCTCGCTCATGCCTGGGCCCTCACGCGATCGACTGGGATTTGAGGACCTTTTTCAGGTACTTCAGGAACAAGGTTATGATGATGGCGGAAAAGGCGAAAATGACGATGGAATAGGCCGCCGCCTCGCCAATATTGAACTCGCGGATGCCGCGTTGGAAGGCGATATAGGCGGGCAGTTCGGAGCTTTGCGCCGGACCGCCCGAGGTCATGACATAGACCAGATCGACAAATTTGAAGGCGTCCATGAACCGCACAATGAAGGCGATGGCGATGACCTCTTTTAGCATCGGCAAGGTGATGCGCGTAAGCGTCTTCCAGCCGCTGGCGCCGTCGACCCGGGCGGCCTCATAGATCGCAGGGGGCAGGGACACCCGGCCCGAATAGATGATCAGCAGCGGCAGGGCGGTCCAGTTCCAGACATCGGCAATGATGATGCTCCACAACGAGATGCCGGCATTGAACCACTCTATGGGTGTGCTGATCAGCCCCAGGTTGAGCAGGGCATGGTTGACGGCGCCATTGGACGGGGTGAGCAGGAATTTCCACAACACGCCGACAATGGATGGCGGCAGCATCATCGGCAGAACCACCAGGATCAGAATCACGGTGCGCAACGCGTTGGATTTGACCACTTCATAGAGAATAAGCGCGATGATGGTGCCCAAAAGCACCTCCACGCCGGTGCCGAAGGTGAGGTAGAGCACCAGATTCTGTAAGCTGTCGGTAAAACGTTCGGACTGGAAGATGGTGGCGAAATTCTCCCAGCCGACATAACTCCAGTCGTTGCGGAAGAGCCGGATCATATTGGTGTTCTGAAAGGCGTGATAAAACATCCAGATGGTCGGATAGATGACAATGGCAAGAAGGGTCAGCACCGGCAGGCCGACAAGGGCGAGCGGTACCCAGCGCGCGACGATCAGAGTGGATTTTTTCCGACCGGTGAACCATTTCGGGCTTGGGTCCGATACCGTCATGACGATGACCGCTGAAGGGTCTTGCGCCAGTGTACTCATCAACTCTTGCCTCCCCCAGACAGCATTTTATCTCATTTGCATTTTGAAGGATACATTGGTCAGGCCAGAGGAAGTGGTCAAGACATTTTCAATTTCAACGGCGGGGATATGCAAGGGCCACGGGCATCAAATTTGCCAATCGTGGATTATTGCTGGAAATCCATCGTGGATTTGTGGTTCGTGGTGGGCGCAATTTTCACCACCACTATCATCATCGGCTTTACGAGGCTCAAAATGACATTGGGGCAATATCAAAAACAGCGAAGACTGGTTCTGGCCATCGTGCTGGGGCTGGTTTTTATCGGGCTGCTGTTCACCAAAACCAGTTGGGAAAACGAGGAATTTGCCGAGCTGATCGAGGCGGTCGGGGTCGGGCTGATCGCCATCGGCATTCTTGGGCGCATGTGGTGCACGCTATATATTGGCGGCCGGAAATCGCTCAAGATCGTCACCCAGGGGCCGTATTCGGTCAGCCGCAACCCGCTTTACGTCTTTTCCTCCATTGCCGCCGCCGGGCTTGGGGCCCAGACCGAGAGCATTGTTATCGCTGTGGTATTCATGGTTGGCTGCGCCGTGGCTTTCCATGTGGTGATCTTCCGGGAAGAAGCGTTTCTGCAGGAGGAGTTTGGCGCGGCCTATAGCGATTACAAATCGAATACCCCACGATTTTTCCCCAAGTTTTCGAGATTTTCCGATCTGGACGAGCTTACCGTGGTGCCCAAGAAAATCTACTCGACCTTCTTTGACGGGCTGGTGTTTTTCATCGCCATGCCGGTTCTGGAATTTGTCGAATATCTTCAGGACACCGATGTACTGCCGCCGCTATTGATGTTGCCGTGACGGCGTGAAGCCAACCAGGATCTGTCCCAATTCACGACCTCAGGCGGGCTCGATCCCGTGAACCGTGCACAATGCTTTCATGCGCGCCGCCGCCAGGTCCGGGTTGGCCAACAGGCCTGCCCGGTCGGCGAGCCTGAACACATCGGCGTAGTGGGTGATGGCGCGGGCGGATTGCTGGCCGCCGACCATGGTGAAATGGTTTTGGAAGCCGTTGAGCCAGGCGAGGAACACCACGCCGGATTTGTAATATTTTGTCGGGGCCTCGAAAATCTTGCGCGACAGCGGCACGGTGGGTTCCATCAGCCGGTGAAAGCCAGCGGTATCCCCTTGTGCCAGGGCGGTCAGGGCGGCGGAGGCCACCGGCGCTATGGGATCGAATATGCCCAGAAGCGCATCTGAATAATGAGTGCCGTCGCCTGCGATGAGGCTGGGATAGTTGAAGTCGTCGCCGGTATACATTCTCACGCCGTCGGGCAGGGCGGCGCGTAAAGCGACTTCTTTGGCCTCGTCCAGCAGCGAGATCTTGATGCCGTCCACATTTGCTTGGTTGTCCCTGATGATCCGCACCACGGTGGCGCAGGCGGTGTCGAAATCCGTTGCCCCCCAATAGCCCTTAAGGGCGGGATCGAACATATCGCCGAGCCAGTGCAGGATGACCGGCTGGGCGGCCTGGGAGAGAATGCGGCCATAAACATGGGCGTAGTCGTCGGCGGATGTAGCGCTCGCCGCCAGCGCCCGGCTCGCCATCATGATGACCCGGCCCCCCTCGGCCTCGATGAAACCCAACTGGTGCTCATAAGCGCCGGTGATCTGCTCAAGGGTAAACGCGCCGCCTGCGGGCAGGTGGTCGGTGCCGGCGCCCGAGGCCAGGCTGGCGCGATCGACGGTTTTGGCCTCGGCGATGGAACGGCGGATCAGCTCTTTTGCCTGGTCCCAGCCAAAGCCCATGCCGCGCTGGGAGGTATCCATGGCCTCGGCGATGGCAAATCCGTGTTCCCACAGGTGGTGGCGGAATTTCAAGGTGGTGTCCCAGTCGATAACGGCCTCGTCGGCTGGCGTGACCGAGCCCAAGGGGTCGGCGACGACATGGGCGGCGGCATAGGCGACGCGGTTGAAGCTGGGGTTTGGCGGCGCGACAACCGGTGTTCCCATTAGGGAATAGGGTACCAGTTGTCCCTGTTCTGAGGGTAGATTCAGCATCGGTATTCCTGTTTGTGGTTGGAGAATTGAGGGATCGTTCCTAAAATACCATCTTTGCAGGTCGCTGACGAAGGCATGAGATACCTTTTTCGGTCAGTATGTCTCTAGATATTTCGAAAGGTACGCTTCTTGTCAAAGGTCATACCCGCGCCCGCCGCCGCCGCCCTCATCGCCGATGAGGCCATTGTCACCGTTTCGTCCTCAAGCGGCCTTGGCTGTCCTGATGCGGTGCTGGCCGCCATCGGCGAGCGTTTCGAGGCGACCGGTCATCCAAAAAACCTCACCACCCTGCACCCCATTGCGGCGGGGGATATGTGGGGCATCAAGGGCATCGATCACATCGCCCGGCAGGGGTTATTAAAACGCACCTTGTGCGGCTCCTACCCTTCGGGTCCGTCTTCCGCCGAACCGCCGCTGATCCGTCAGATGATCGCCGACAACACGGTCGCGGCCTATAATGTGCCCTCGGGCATCCTGTTCGACATGCACAGGGAGGCGGCGGCCAAACGCCCCGGCGTCCTGACCAAAGTGGGACTGGATACCTTTGTCGACCCGGACCGCCAGGGCTGCGCCATGAACGACGCCGCCAGCGCCGCTATCGTGCGGCACGAGACTTTTGACGGTGAAGACTGGCTCTATTTCAAGGCCATCGTGCCCGACGTCGCCATCATCCGGGCGACGACCGCCGATGAACGCGGCAATCTGACTTACGAGCAGGAGGGCGCCTATCTTGGGGCCCTCGATCTGGCCATGGCGGCGCATAACAATGGCGGTATTGTCATTGCCCAGGTCAGGCGTCTTGCCGCCTCGGGCACCCTGAAACCCCTGGATGTCCATGTTCCGGGTATTCTGGTGGATCACATCGTTGTCGACGCGGACCAGTTGCAGACCACCCAGACCGAATACGATCCCGCCATTTCAGGGGAAATCTTCCGCTCGCTGTCGTCGTTTTCGATCCCGGAGTGGAACATATTGAAAGTCATTGCCCGGCGGGTCGCCATGGAGCTCAAGCACGGCTGGGCAGTCAATATCGGCTTTGGCATTTCGGCCAACGT
>QILX01000039.1 GCA_003232175.1 Hyphomicrobiales bacterium
CCACCAGGATCGGTCATCCACATGTGATCGGATGTGGCATAGCCGTCGCCTTCCTGACCCATCTGGCCCCAGTTCTCAATCCAGTCGACTCTGACGTTAAGACCAACCTCTTTCCACATCTCCAGCCCGGCTGCCATCGCCCGATCCATATTGACATACCAGCCGTTGACGATGCGCAGGACGATTTCCTCACCCTTGTAACCGGCTTCAGCCAATAGGGCTTTTGCACCTTCGGGATCAAAAGGCAGCGCCGCTCGACCCTGATAATAGTCACCATAGCCGGGGAAGTCATAGGTGCCGGCCTCGGTCAGCCCATTCCACAATTTGTCAGCCAGCAATTGGCGATTAAGTGACAAAGCCATTGCCTTGCGCACACGACTGTCTGACGTTGGCGAATCCGTCTTCCACTGGCGGAAGGTGATCATCTGCACGTTTTCAACTCTGACAGAACGGATCTCGGTATTGGCGTCGTTGTCGATCGGCCGGGTCTGATCCGGCGGCAGGGACGTGACAATGTCGTATTCACCTGTCAACAGCCCAGCGATCCGTGAAGATGTTTCCGGCACTTCAAGGAAGGTAATGGAATTAAGCGGTGGCTTGTCGCCCCAATAGTCATCAAACGCCTCAAGCTTGACGGACTCGCCGGTCACGCGACCCGCCCATTTGTAGGGGCCGGTTCCAATCGGCTCGCGTCCGAATGTTTCCTGACCCACGCGTTCATAATAGGCTTTTGGATAGACCTGACCCATCACCGTCGCCAGCCGCGCCAACAATGCAGGATCAGGGTTTTTGGTCGTAACACGGACGATTTTGTCGTCAATCGCCACAACGCTGGCGATCGTTCCCGATGCCGCAAACGGCTCGGTGCCGTCGCCGTATGTGTTGTTGACCGAGAACGCCACGTCTTGGGTGGTCATCGTGGTGCCGTCGTGAAATTTGACGCCCTCACGAATGGTAAAGTCCCACTCCGTCGGCGTAACCTGCTCCCAGGACGTCGCCAGCCCGGGAATAAGGTCGGACCCGCTGCCGTCAGGTTTGGACAGCCAGTTACGCCATACCAGAGTGTCGTAAAGCGAAAAAGTCACCCGCGCGCCAAATGTGGTATTCACCGTCGGCCCGTGCGACGCCCAGGTTGCAGGCATCGCGATTTTTAGATTGGTCCGACCGTTTTGTTCTGCCAAAGCCGCGCCACCACCGGTTGCGGTTTGGAATCCGACCAGTGCCACAGTCAACGATGTCGCGATTGTCAGCGTCCTGGCTGACTTAAGGAAACCGGCATATAAGCGAGAGCCCTCACCGGGCAATAAACTTACAAAAATACTCATTTTTTTCTCCCAAAACAGGCAATCTGACTAGCACGGCATCTCGCAAAAAATGGATTGCGATCGCGCGCCGACGTGCCTGCTCTGGTCTATACCACAACCTTCTCCTTTTTGTAACCTTCACATTTCAGATTGATGCTAGCAGGGCCCTTTCCATACCGGCTTTCGAAGTATCTATAAATGATATATTTGCGCCCATTGTCGGTCACGGTTGTGCTTTGGGTGGAGTGTAATCCAGCCAAAGATTATGCCGGAACCCTGATGGTGGGGCCGGTACCGATTTATACGAGACAAACAGACTTTAAAGGGCGTTGACCTTAATGATCGCCGGACCCAGAATGACAACAAACAAAACCGGCAGAAAAAAAGCGATCATCGGTACGGTCAGTTTTGGCGGCAGAGCGGCGGCCTTTTTTTCAGCTTCGGCCATACGCATATCGCGGTTTTCCTGGGCCATGACGCGCAAGGACTGCGCCAGCGGCGTACCATAACGTTCAGCCTGCATCAGCGAGGTCACCACCGCCTTCACCCCATCAAGCCCGGTTCTTTTGTGCAGGTTCTCATACGCCTGGCGACGCTCGGAAAGATAAGAGAGCTCAGCGGTTGTCAACGCCATTTCCTCGGCCATTTCGATCGATTGTGCACCGATTTCCTTAGCAACTTTCTGGAAGGCCCCCTCGATGGACATGCCGCTTTCGACGCAGATCAGCAATAGATCCAAACTATCGGGAAAGGCCCGTTTGATCGAAAACTGCCGGCGTTGAATGAGATTTTGCAAGATGATATTGGGAAAATAGTACCCGGCATAAAGCCCGCCCAGTGCCATGATCAGCTTGAAAATTCCCGACTGCTCGCCCTTGTGGATGAGGAAAAGGTAAAACGCCGCACCGGCAAAAAACACGATCGGCAGGACAATACGGGCGAACATAAAAATGTAGAGCGGCTTGGGACCCCTCAAACCCGCCATCTTCAGCTTGTCGGTTATGCCTTGAGTATCGAACTGCGATTGTAGATTGAGTTTGTCGACAATTTGCTTCAGCAGCCCCTGATTGGTCCGGCGCAACTTGGTCGGCGAGGTGTGCTCTTTTTCCAGTTGTTCCTTTTGCTGCTGCCTCAGTTTTGACCGCTCGGTGCTCACCGCTTTCATCCGGCCTTCGAATTTGTTGCGGTCTAGCAGCGGACCCGAGAGCGTCATGATGGTGGCAAAAGCGGATACGCCGACAAAAACCAGCAGCAGGAATTGCGGGTCGCGAACCAGTTCAACATATTCAAGCATTAATTCGACCCCAGACGTCTAAAAATCAAAATTGATCATTTTTTTCATCACCAGCACACCGCACGTCATCCAGAATGCCGACACACCCAGCATCACCTGACCGGTTGGATCGGTCCACAACAGCGTGATGTATTCCGGGGTCGACAAGTAAACGATGCCCATCACCAGGATCGGCAGCGAGCCGATAATGGCGGCAGAAGATTTGGCCTCCTGGCTCATCGCGGTGATCTTGCCCTTCATCTTTTTGCGCTCGCGCAAAACCTTGGAGAGGTTCCCCAGCGCTTCGGACAGGTTGCCGCCCGATTCTTTTTGAATGGCCATGACGATGGCAAGGAAGCTGACTTCGGCGAGCGGCATGCGATCGAACATGCGCTCCAGCCCCTCATCGAGCGGAATGCCGAGCCTCTGCGCCTCGACCACCAGCTTGAATTCACTGCAAACCGGTTCAGCCGCTTCAGCGGCGATCATCTGAAAACAGTCATTGACCGGCAAGCCTGTCTTCACGCCTCGCACCACAACGTCAAGCGAGTTGGCGAATTCTTCAATAAATTTGGTCTGACGGCGATTGCGCAAAAATCTCAGAACCCAACGCGGCAGCCCCAGCCCCATGGCCGGAACCGCCAGGGCCGCCAGGAATGCCGGACCACCTGCAAACAACACAAAAATCCCGTTGGCCAACCCGACAATGGCGGAAAGGATCCAGAACTGTGTCAACGATATTTCCAGCCCGGCGCGTTCTATCGATGTTTTCAGGGTTAGTTTTTTCTTTTTGCGGGACTGCTTTTCCAGTTCACTAAGCGAATCCTGGATATTTTTTCGCCGGTTTTGCGCCGTTTCTTGCGCTGAAATGCGATCCTTGTTGGCAACCCGGTCGGTAAGGTTCCTCTTCCGTTTGTTCATCTTCCGCTCGCCGGAAAGCAAAGGGTCGATCAAAACAAAGGCGATGCCGCCAAGCGCCAGTGTGCCCAGGAACGCCAGCACAATGATGCCGATATCACCCTCGAAAATTGCTGGATCGAATTCAAACATGGTTTCTCATGCCTCGCCTTGCTGATCGTCGACTTCCGCCGCCGCCATAGCCGCCGCAAGGTTCTGCTCTTCATTGTAGTATCTGGCCCGTTCCCAGAATTTTGGCCGCGCCAGTCCGGTTGATTTGTGCCGCCCAAGAATTCTGCCATTGGCGTCTTCACCGGTGATCTCGTAAACGAAAATATCCTGGGTGGTGATGACATCGCCTTCGGTTCCGAGCACTTCAGTAATGTGAGTAATTTTACGGCTGCCGTCGCGCAGCCGCGACGCCTGGACGATGACGTCAATTGAACCGCAGATCATCTCTTTGATGGTTTTCGATGGCAGCGAATAGCCGCCCATGGTGATCATGCTTTCAATACGGCTCAAGGCTTCGCGCGGGGTATTGGCGTGAAGGGTGCCCATGGACCCGTCATGGCCGGTATTCATCGCCTGCAGCAGATCAAAGGCCTCAGGCCCGCGCACCTCGCCGACAATGATCCGTTCGGGGCGCATACGCAGACAGTTCTTGATCAGGTCCCGCATGGTGATTTCGCCCTCGCCCTCAAGATTGGGGGGGCGGGTTTCCAGACGAACCACATGGGACTGCTGCAATTGCAACTCGGCGCTATCTTCACACGTGATAATCCGTTCGTCAGACTCGATAAAGCCTGTGAGGCAGTTCAGCAGCGTCGTCTTGCCCGAGCCGGTGCCGCCCGAGATCAGGATGTTGCAGCGGACTTTGCCGATAATGGCGAGGATCTTGGCGCCTTCCGGCGAGATCGATCCAAATGACTCCAGATTGGCCAGGGTCAGCTTGTCTTTTTTGAATTTTCGAATGGTAAGCGTTGGCCCGTCAAGTGCCAGGGGCGGACCAATGACATTGACCCGGCTGCCATCGGGAAGCCGTGCATCGCAAATGGGGCTGGCTTCGTCGACCCGCCGACCGACCTGGCTTACGATCCGCTGGCAGATATTCATCAATTGGCTGTTGTCGCGGAACCGTACGCTGGTCAGCTGGATCTTGCCTTCGACTTCGATAAAGGTGCGGGTAGCACCATTGACCATTATATCTGCGATATCGTCACGCGCCAGCAATGGCTCGAGCGGGCCGTACCCCAGAACATCGTTGCAAATGTCTTCCAGCAGTTCTTCTTGCTCGGAAATCGACATCACCACGTTTTTGATTGCGATGATCTCGTTGACGATATCGCGGATTTCCTCGCGCGCGCTTTCACTGTCAAGCTGGGCCAGCTGTGTCAGGTCGATCGTATCGATCAGCGCGTTAAATATCGTCGTCTTGGTGTCGTAATAGTCCTGTGAACGCTGGCTTGGCCCCTGGCCAGCCATCTCTTCGCCATTGGGGACCGGTACCTGCCCCTCAGGTTTGGCGCCGACAAGTTTTTTTGCCGCCGGCGGGTTTGCCGAAGCTGGAACTCGAGCCGTTGACGGCGGGGGCGCTCCCCCGGTTTGATCACTACGCCGACCGAACACTTGTGTCTAATCCTTCTTGGACGAAAATCGCGACAGCAGTGGCGCGAGTAGGGAGCTTGATTTCTTTTTTGTCACCTGGCGGCCAACGATACTGGCGGCAAGATCTGAAAAACCCTGGGCGATTTTGGCGCCATTGGCAATTTCGGCGATCATCTGCCCGTTATTGGCCGAGGTGCCAAAAAGAAGTGGATCAAACGGAATGGCCAGTGTCGGCTCAAGCGCCAGCGCATCGGTAAAGTCCTCGATGCCGATTTCCGGCCGCTTGGGCATGCCGACCTGATTGAGAACCAGATAGGGCTGCCGGTCATGGGACCGGTTGGCTTTCAGGACATCGACAATATTTTTAGCATTGCGCAGGCTCGCCAGATCCGGCGTCGCGGTTATGATAACATCATCAGCGGCAAGAAGAGTGGAACGCGCCCAGCTTGTCCAGATGTGAGGGATATCCATCACCACGCAAGGAATTGAGGTGCGCAGCAGATCGATGACCTGGTCCAGGACCTCGCCATCAATGTCATATTCACGGTCAAGAGTACTAGGAGCTGCGAAAAGATGCAGCCGATCGGTGCATTTTGCCAGCAATCGGTCCAGCAGAGTCTGGTCAAGCCTTTCGGGCGAAGCCAGTGCATCAGCGATGCCTTGTGGCGGATCCTGGTTGAAATCCAGCCCCAGCGTGCCAAAAGCCAGATCGAGATCGGCGATGACCACATTTTCCTTCATGGTCTCTGAAATCGCCCAGCCGACATTGTGCGCGATGGTACTGGACCCGCAGCCGCCCTTGGCGCCGACAAATGCTACGGTGCGGCCAAGGGGTCCCTGTTCGGGATTAGCGAAAATCCGCCCGACGATGTCGATGAGCTGCAACACCGAGAACGGCGCCACCAGATAATCGCTGACCCCCTGGCGCATGAGTTCGCGGTAGAGCTGAATATCGTTCTGATGCCCGACGACCAACACATTGGTGCCTGAATCGCAAACAGAGGCCAGTCGTTCAAGCTCCGCCGCCATCAAAGAGCTCTGGGCCTGGGATTCAACGATAATGAGGTTCGGCGTCGGTGCCGAAGAGTAATACTCCACCGC
>QILX01000142.1 GCA_003232175.1 Hyphomicrobiales bacterium
CCGGTGGTGAATTTTTCCAGAATATGGGCGCGGGCCCGTTTCGCCATGGCCTTGCGTTGCCCGGCATTTAATCCCAGAGCCGCTTCAAGGGCCTTGGCCATCGCCGCGGGGTCAGCCGAGGGGACAATCCAGCCGGTCCGCACTGCGTCATCGACGAGGGGCGGGGCCAGTACGGTTTCAGGTATCGGGCCAAGCGCAGTCGCGACAATCGGGCATCCCATCGCCTGAGCCTCGACCAGTGTGCGGCCAAAGGACTCCGCCCGCGTCGAAGCTGAAACCGTGACATCGGCAGCAACATACGCCGCCGCCATTTTATCGGTGTTGCCGCAAAAACGGACAATGTCCTGCACGCCAAGCTCACGGGCCCGCGCCTTCAGACGATTGGCGTAGTCGGTTCCGCTGGACCCGGCACCGAGCAGGACGACGGCAAATGAGGGTCTGAAATTCCGGCGCAGGATTGCCGCGGCCTCGAGCAGGATCCCGTGGCCTTTCCAGTCAGTGAACCTTGCGCCAAGCA
Source organism: Hyphomicrobiales bacterium (assembly GCA_003232175.1). GTDB lineage: Bacteria > Pseudomonadota > Alphaproteobacteria > Rhizobiales > SZUA-8 > SZUA-8. The sequence goes on from QILX01000142.1 coordinate 518, forward strand.
AAATCACCATTTGCCCCTTGCCAACCCCCCAATCCTGGCGCATGGCCGCCGCGGTGCCGTCTTCCAGATGGCCGGGGTCAAACTTTTCCTGGTCAATCCCCTCAAAAATCGTCGTCAGCCTGGCCAAATCAGTGCCATAGCGCGTGCGGACCGTTTGCGCGGTAAAGGCTGAATTGGCTATGACCCGGTCGCCGCTGGCCATGACGGAATTGTACCAGCGCTTGGGGCTGGAATTTTCATTGTAGATGCCATGGTAGGAGGTCACGAACCGGCGATTTGACCGGTGGGCGGCAAGACGGGCGCTCCAGGCGGGCGCGCGGCTGCGGGCATGAATGATGTCGACGCCTTCGCGCGCCGCCAGCCGGGCCAGCCACAACCCGTTGGAAATCAGTTTCAGCGGATTTTTTGTTGTGCCATCGAAGGGCACAAATATGCCCCCGGCCTTCTCAAGATCCGGCACCAGCCGCCCCGGCGCGGCGGCAACCAAGGCACGGTGGCCCGCTGCAGCCAGCCCATGGACCAGATCGATACAATTGAGCTCCACCCCGCCGGCTTCCAGTCTGGGGATCACTTGCAATATCGTCAGGGCGCGGGGCGGTTTCACGGTTTATCCTTCGTGCCTAGGGGTGCGGCAAGCGCCGTCAGACCTTCACGATAGGTCGGATATGCGAGTTTGACACCGAGATGATCGATAATCGCCCGGTTCGATACCCGTTTGGATTCACTGTAGAATTCGCGGGCCATGGGCGACATTTCCGCATCGGCAAAGGCAATCTCCGGTGGTGGTGGCATGCCGAGCACCTCTGCCGCGAAGCCTACCACCTCCTGGGGCGGCGCCGGTTCGTTGTCGGCGACATTATATACCGCGCCGGGCGCAGCAGTAGCGAAAGCCGCGGCAAGGGTGGTGGCGATATCCTCCACATGGATGCGGTTGAACACATGACCGGGTTTGTTGATGCGCTTGGCGGTCCCGGCACCAAGCGCCACAAGCTGGTTGCGCCCCGGGCCATAGATGCCGGACAGGCGGAAAATGTCCAGGGGCACGCCCAGATTTCCAGCCATTTCGCGCCAGGCGTCTTCAGCCGCGACCCGCTGGCGCGCGCGGGCGGTGCCCGGTGCCAGTAGCGTGGTCTCGTCGATCCAGCCACCGCCATGGTCGCCATAAACGGCTGTGGTCGAAAGATAGGCGATGCGCTCCAGGCGGCCGGCATGGCCGAGCAACGCCTCGCGATGATGGTTTAGAACCGGGTCGCCATCGGGCCCCGGCGCAATCGTCGTCAAAAGATGGGTGGCCGATGAGATGCGTTCGGCAAAACCGTGCATCGGACTGGTGCCGGTGAAGGTTGCGCATAATATCCCGGTCTTGCCGCCTTCCCAGGTCGCCAGGTCGCGGGTGGTGCCGGAGACCTGCCAGCCCTTGCTGCTGAGCCGCCGCGCCACCGCCATGCCTGAATACCCAAGCCCGAAACAGATGAGGCTCTTCACGGTTTGTACGCTTCACTGTCGCCGAGGGCCGCGGCCCACTCTTTTAGCACACCGGCATCGGTTTCAGTTCCCCGCCTGCCCGGCGCAAGACGTTCCATGTCCGCCCTATCCATAAGGCGGCCAAGCGCCCAGACCGCCATGGCACGGACCAGGGGAGATGCATCATCCAGCAGGCGTATGGCCTCGGTCCCAAGTTCGGGCGCGCCGGAATTGCCGATGGCGATGAGCACGTTGCGCACGAACCGGTCGCGCCCGGTGCGTTTTATCGGCGAGCCGGAGAACCGCGCCCGGAAACCGGCATCGTCGAGCCGGGCGAGCTCGGCAAGGTCCGGGGCGATCATGTCGGCCCGCGCCTGAAGCTTGGCTTCGGCCGCCGACTGGGCGAATTTGTTCCATGGGCAGGCAGCCAGGCAATCGTCGCAGCCATAAATGCGATTGCCCATGGGGATACGAAACTCCGGCGCGATGTGGCCTTTGAATTCGATGGTGAGGTATGACAAACACCGCCGGGCGTCGATGCGGTAGGGGCCGGAGAAGGCATCGGTCGGGCAGACGTCCAGACAGGCGCGGCACGTACCGCAGACATCCCTCCCGGCTTCGTCGGGCTCAATGTCCAGGGTGGTCAGAATGATGCCGAGAAAGAGCCAGGAGCCAAAATCGCGGGCAACCAGATTGGTATGCTTGCCCTGCCAGCCCAGCCCTGCCGCCGCCGCCAGGGGCTTTTCCATCACCGGAGCTGTATCGACGAACACCTTGACGTCGGCGTCCCAGGACTGCGCCATCTGACGGGCAACGCGTTTGAGGCGTTTTTTGACCACGTCGTGATAATCGCGCCCGCGGGCATAGACCGATATCACCCCGTTCCGGCGGCGCGCCAGCCCAAGCCGGGGGTCGGTGTCGGGGCCGTAATTCTGGCCCAGCGCCACGACCGACCGGGCCTGGGGCCAAAGCTGCGTCGGATCGGCGCGTTTTTCGGGCTGGCGCGCCAGCCAGGTCATGTCTCCCTCCCGGCCTTCCGCCAGAAAACCCTTTAGCCCGGGGCCGGCGTCCGGGGCCGCGACGGCGCGGGCAAACCCGACACTCTCAAACCCTGCCGCGAGGGCCAGGGCCCGAATGCCGGACTTGATGGTGGCGGGGTCAGAAGTCGAGATCGGCATAGGTCTCCGGCGGGGTCAGGCCACGCATCTTGTCGGCCAGAAGGGGACGGAAGGCGGGCCGCGATTTAATCCGTGCATACCATTGTTTGGCGCCCGGGGCCTCGTCCCATGGCACATCGCCAACAAAATCGATGCAAGAAAGATGGGCCGCCGCCGCCAAATCGGCGTGGGACAGATCCTCCCCCGCCAGCCAGCGCCTCTGTTCGGTGAGATAGGCGATATATTGCAGATGATGACGGACATTGTGACGCCCGGCGCGCACCGCATCCATGTTCGGCCCCCCGCCACCAGCGTCGATAGCCATGAAGCGTTTGTCGACCTTTTCATGGACAATGGGCCAGGTCACCTCGGTGTGGAACTTGACGTCGAACCATTCGACCAGCCGGCGCACCTCGGCGCGGGCATGGACCTGGCCCGGAATTAGCCGCCGGGCGCTTTTTGAGGCCGCCAGCTCGTCGAGATATTCGCCCAAGGCCTGAACGCCGGCAACAATCTGACCCGAATTTTCCACCAAGACCGGAACCGACCCCGCCGGATTGAGCACCAGGAAGTCCTGCCGCCGGTCCCAGGGCCGCTCCTCGGTCAATTCGACCTCGTAGCCAATCTCGACCAGCGCCAGGCGAATCCGCCTTGAAAACGGGCAGAGCGGGAAATGAAAGAGTTCGGCCATGTTTCCTCCGTTGCCGCAGAGATAACGCCGGGGGAGGAGCAACGCAATCGCCATGTTCAAGTCTGCGCCACACCCGGCACTTCGACAAATTTTCTTGGCTCGTCATCAAGGTTTGGTCTAGAGCATAAATTATTCTTTTTGTAAGCGTGCCAGCCCGCTCCCCCACCCCGGAGGCCATATGCCTATAGAGCAACTCCTGACCCTGGCCATCGTGCAGGGGCTGACCGAGTTCCTGCCGGTCAGCTCGTCTGGCCATCTCAATCTGGTGCATCTGCTGATGACCCGGTGGGAAGACCAGGGGCCGCTGATGGATGTCGCGGTTCATGTCGGGTCTCTGGGCGCGGTGATGATCTATTTCTGGCGCGATATGGTGATGCTGCTTGCCGGGCTGGGCAATCTGCTGCGCGGCAAGATGACATCGGAAGGCCGGTTGCTGCTGTATCTCATTGTCGCGACCCTGCCGATCCTGGCGGTTGGATATGCCGTGGTGCAATCGGGTTTGCTGGCCGATCTGCGTACACTTGCTGTCATCGCCTGGGCCAATCTGGGATTTGCGGTGCTTTTGTGGATGGCTGACGCCAACGGCCTCACTATCCGGCGCATCGAACACACATCGCTGTTTGACGCCGCCCTAATCGGGCTGGCACAGGTTTTTTCGGTCATACCAGGCGCCAGCCGTACTGGTGTTACCATGACCATGGCCCGGTTTCTGGGCTATGAGCGCCCCGACGCGGCGCGGATTTCCATGCTTTTGTCCATTCCCACGATATTGGCCCTCGGTCTGGCGACGGGTTACGAGCTGCAGGCGACCGGCGACCTGGCGTTGCAGGAAGATGCAATCTTGGCCGCCGGGCTCTCAGGCATCGCGGCGCTGCTGTCGATCTGGGTGATGATGGCCCTGATGCGGCGGACGACAATGTTTGTTTTTGTCGTTTATCGTTTCGTGCTTGGCGCGGTACTGCTGGCTATTGTTTACGGGATCATACCCCTGGGCCAGGGCAGCTGATCAATGCTCCGGATATCTTCAGGCTTCCGTCGTCGTGAATTCACCGGTGCGGCGAAACCTTTGCAGGTATTCGGGCACGATGCTCTGCACCGGCTGGGCCTTGATGCCGAGCCCTGACAGGGTACGGCCACTGGCGATCACAGCTTCACTGACAACCGAATCGCTCTGAAGTGAGAGCACCTGATCGACGGTAAGGAGCGGGCTGGGCAGCAATTGCAGGAATGCGGCCTGAAACCGGGCGATGGCAAAAGGCAGCGGCACCAGCAGTCGTTTGCGCTCGGTCACCTCGCAGACATAGGCAAATACGTCGCCAAGGCTCATTTTCTCCGGCCCGCCCAACTCGTAGACCCCGCCGGCCGCCTGGCCCTGGACGGCCCGGAGCGCAGCTTCGGCCACATCACCGACAAACACCGGTTCAAACAGCGTCTTGCCACCGCCGATCAGCGGCAGCACCGGGGACATCCGGGCCAGCCCGGCGAACATGTTGAAAAACCGGTCCTCGGGGCCGAAGATAACCGAAGGGCGAAAAATCACCGCTTCAGGCATGGCGTCCAGAACAGCGGCTTCCGCTGCCGCCTTGCTGCGACCATATTCCGAGGCCGCATCGGGGCTGGCGCCAAGGGCGGACACGTGAACAAGGCGGGATACACCGGCGTCGCGTGCCTTTTGCGCGATCGTTCCAGCGCCGACGGCATGGACCGAGGTGAATTTCTGTTTGCCGGATTCCGATAATATTCCAACCAGATTTATGACGATATCGGCGCCCGCGATCGCCCGCTCAACCGAAGCGGGATAGCGCAGATTGGCCTGAACGCAGTGGATCTGGCCAACGCCCCCCATGGGCTGCAAATGCCCGGCAAGATCGGGGCGGCGGGTGGCGGAACGGATCCGGTAGCCGCATTTGGCCAATGATCTGACGATATGGCGACCGACAAATCCCGAACCGCCGAAAATCGTTACCAATGTTTCTTCGGGAGCCATGGTCACCATCGTTTTCTCCCTTCGCCGAACCGGCCCCACCTCAGGCCGATGTCGCGCGCCGCCGCCATGATCGAATTTGACAACCCGTTCTAGCGCCCGATCCGGCCTTTAGGCAAGGACGCGCGTGCACCTGGTAAAACTGTTCCCCGGTTTGACAGGTGATTTGTGAAACCAGGCGCGCGCAAAAGGGTCGATCAGGCCTTTGGGGGCAATGAATATTGACAAGGCACCCGCCTCCTGCCTATTGCTCTCACTCGTGCCCAGGTGGCGGAATTGGTAGACGCGCTAGCTTCAGGTGCTAGTGCCCGTAAGGGCGTGGAAGTTCGAGTCTTCTCCTGGGCACCATTGACTTTTATTGAGTGATAAATCCTCTAACACCTTGAAGAGTAAAGAGGTATTTGGTGTTCGATAACCCTCTTTTCGGCAGTAGGCAATGCGCTCGGAAAACGCCAGCCTGAGGACTGTTTTCTTCAGGGTAAAACTACCAGAACGCCAGAGATTCCAAGGGTTTGCGAGAAATACAAGCGCGTGTTCGATAAATTGATCGAACTTGCCCTGTGGCGCGGGTCCTTTGGCCAGTTTTTCGGCTAAAATGAGTTTGTTTCGCTCCAGCTTTTCGATTTTCGCTTCATAGGCAGAGATAACCGTTGTGTTTGATGCGCTCATGATGCGTTCGAGCAAGTCATCCATTTGCTTTTCGATCAGCTTTAAATCCTGTTTGAGCGTCACCACAAGGCTTGCAGCTTGCACGGCGCGTTGATCCCA
>QILX01000189.1 GCA_003232175.1 Hyphomicrobiales bacterium
CCAGCATCTTCTGGGCCATGGTCGTCGTCGCCTCGAAGGCATTGACCGACGAGCGCCGCGACATCGAGCCCAGAAGCGAGACCACCGAGCTGTTGGGCACCTCGGAGCTTCGCAAGGCGGTGGCCATGGCGCGCAGGGTTTTGCCCCAGGCGACCCCGATGGAGACCCCGTCATGGAGCAGGCTTTTGACATAATCGGACGAACAGCGGCCAAGAACCTCGCGCAACGCGGTCTCGTCCTCTGGCGAAGGGATGACCTCGGCGTGTTTCAAGCCATAGCGCTTGACCAGTTTTTGTTCCAACTCCACACATTCGACCAGCTTGAGATCGATCGACACTTTGACGGTGCCATCGCGGCGGGCCTCGGCCAGAAGGCGGTTGACCCGGACCCTGCCAACATCGAGTTTTTTGGCAATCTCCTGCTGGGTCATGCCAAGTATGTGGTAGTACCAGCAAACACGGGCGACCAGTTGTTCCCGCTCAAATTTCTTTTGGTCCCAGTTGTTCTGCATGAAATTTGCCGTTTGTTCTATTTGTGAAAGTCGGCGAAACGCGTAGGAAATTTAGTATCGGGGCGCAGGTAGAGTATTTTGAATTGGCCACAATACAAATGTCAAAAATTTTTACCCTCAAGGCTTAGTCTTATAGAAATCATCAATCGCATCTATCTTGGCGACTTTCTTGGCTGAACCGCCACCTTGGAAATGGTTCGACAGCCAGATATCCACCAGCATTTTTGCAACATTCACGCCGGTTATCAGCGCCCCAAGGGTAACGATCTGAGCGTTGTTGGAGGCGATGGCGCGTTCGGCAGTATAGGGATCGGTGATGCAGACCGCACGCACACCGGGGACCTTGTTGGCGGTAATGGCCATGCCGGCGCCGGTACCGCAGACCAATATTCCGCGATCAAACTCGCCCTTGGCGATGCGGGTGGCAAGGTCCAGGCCGATATCGGGATAGTCAACAGCCTCTTCGGTTTTGACGCCTAAATCGGCAATATTCACGTCATTGCCGGCAAGATGGTCATAAAGGGCGGCTTTCAGCGGCAATCCCAGGTGGTCGCCGGCGATAACGACATTAAGGTCGGGCATCTTGGATCTTTCCTTTGCTGAATTGCGTCAACCCCGGGGCCGGCTAGAACGCCTCGGGCTGAATTTTAAATGGCGTATCCTCGACGATCGCGGCCACGAGGGCGCAAACAATGGGGAGCGCGACAGGGTCAAGATCGCCGCTGGCAAAAGCTGATTTCAGCCCCACCGCAAGCTTGAGGCCGGTCTCCACCCCCTCAACGGTAACCCCTTCCAAGGGGCCGGCCATCGCCTGCGAGACCAGCGCGCCGGCGCCAAGCTCCAGGCCCAGCCGGCTGTTGCGGCCGGCACTGACGGTGACAAAGAGGTCGCCAAGGCCAGCAAGCCCGTACACCGTTTCCCGCTGCCCGCCGAGCCAATGGCACAAAATGGCCATCTCGGCTGTGGCCTGCTGAAAATACGCCGCGGCTGCGTTCATGTTCCGTTTTGCCGGCGATGCGCCGTCTCTGTCCGAACCGGCGCTCCAGCTTGCCGCGATACCTATGGTCATCAGGTTCTTGATCGCGGCCGCGGCTTCCAGGCCGATAAGGTCGGAGGTGGTCCGTACCTGATAGTCTGGCCGTTGGAACAACGTCCGGCATTCCTCGGCAACAGCCAGATTTCCGGATGCAAATACCGCCGTCGTCGGCAGGCCCTGGGCGATTTCCCTGGCGATACAGGGACCGCCAACTCCGACAATAGGTAGGGTCCTTGCAAGGCCACGGGTCAGGGTTTCATCGATCATCGGCGGCAGGGTCCGAGTGATATTGCCGTCCACAACATCAAGCCCTTTGGTGACCATCATCAGGATCGGGCGGAATTTTACAAAACTGCTCACCTGGTCCAGCGCCCAGGACAATCCCGGTGAGCTGACCCCCAGAAGCACCACATCGGCGCCGGCGAAGTGGGAATGAGACATCTGGGCCGCTTTCACCAGCGTGATCGAGGCGGGCACCGGAACACCGAGGCCGGGATGAACGCGGTCCGCCCCGGCCATGGCATCAATCAAATGGTCATCCAGGGGGGAGCCGATCAGAACCATTTCGCAATCGTTCTGGGCGGCGGGAAACGCGATGGCGGTTCCCATCACGCCTGAACCCATGATGACGATTTTGGCCATCAATTCCCCACTTACACCAGGCGCTCGCCGGTATTTGCGTCAAACACCACGGCCCAGTTTTCATCCAGATCCACCTCAACTTCGGCCCCGGGGTCAAAGCTGTGCTGGCCATGGAGCACTGCTCTGAGGGGCTGGTCGCCCAGCATCAGCCGGATTTCGGTTTCACTGCCGGTTGATTCCGCCAGCACGACCTTGGCGACAAGCCTGCCGTCTTTCTCTGACTTTCCGGTTTTTGATTTTAATTTCAACGAGATATGCAATGGCCGTATGCCGTAAACAACACTATGGCCAGTGGTTAGTTTGAGCTTGGGCGGTAGGGCGAGGTAATTTTCACCAACCGCCACCCATTGGCGTTTTGCCCTTGTTTCAATGGATCCGTTCAATAAATTGATCGTCGGCGAGCCGACAAACTGAGCCACAAATGTGTTGTCAGGTGCATTAAAAATCTCGATCGGCGTTCCGATCTGGGCAATGACGCCCTGGTCCATGACGACGATTTTGTCCGCCATGGTCATCGCTTCAATCTGGTCGTGGGTGACGTAGATGGTTGTGGTTTTCAGGCGGTTGTGAAGCTCGCGGATTTCAAACCGCATCTGCGCCCGCAATTTGGCATCAAGGTTCGACAGGGGTTCGTCGAACAAAAACACCTCCGGATCACGGACGATGGCGCGGCCCATGGCGACCCGCTGGCGCTGCCCGCCGGACAGCTGCCTTGGGTAGCGATCCAGATAATCGGTGAGGTTGAGGGTCTCCGCCGCCCAGCGCACTTTTTCCTCGATCCGGTCGGCGGGGACTTTTTTGATCTGCAGGGCGAAGGCGATGTTTTCGCGGACCTTCATCAGCGGATAAAGGGCGTAATTCTGGAACACCATGGCGATGTCACGGTCGCGGGGGTGAACGTCGTTCACAATCTTGTCGGCAATGGAAATGGTGCCGCCGGTGATTTGCTCCAACCCGGCGGTCATGCGCAACAGGGTCGATTTTCCGCAACCCGACGGACCAAGCAAGACGACGAATTCACCATCCTCGATGGCAAGGTTGATGTCATCCAGCACGGTGACCGAACCAAAATTCTTGCGGATATTCTTGTAAGAAACGGTTGCCATCTAGATATTCGCTTCTCTGGCTTCAGCGTCGGTAATGTTGGTCAATCGCATTCTTCTTCCGCAAAATCAGCCAGACGCCCCGCATGCGAGGCAATGTCCAGCATTGTGAACCGGCTTCTGACATCGCTGGCGTGCAAAATCACATCCCGGTAAAAGGGTTTGGCAAGACCCAGCTCGGCCCCGGTTCGGGGTGCGCCGATTTTTGTCATGGCGTCCCACAGGGTTGCAAAAGGCAGCAGAACCTTCCGCAAGGGTGTAACAAACCCCTTCCAGTCCGCCGCCCACAGGGCATTGATACGGTCGGCTTCGCGAACGTCGATGGCTTTTTTGCGAACCTGCAATATCAGGTCCCCGGCGACAGTCTCGCCATATCTTTCGATCATCGCTTTTTCGTCGATTCTGGTGGGCCCAAGGGTTGGGGGCGTGTCGGCGCCCAGGATCATGTTTTGCAGGCGCGAGCAGGTCAGCGTGGTAACGCCGACCTGTTCGCCATGCAGGGTGCCGGGGTGGGCCTCGCCGCAGAACATATCGATATAGTGCGACATGGAGTGCTCGGCCATTGATCCTGAATGGGTGGTGCCGACAAAACCGGTCCCCAGACCCATCAAGGAACAGACCCGGACCAGCCGGCCAAAACTGTCCGGATCACCGCTGAGCAAACGCTCCGCATCGTCGATCAGATCCGCCTCGTCGATGGCCAGAAGCGCATAAGGCAAGGGCGAATAGGGCGTTTGGAATAATTTGTGCGACATCAGCCAGTCCACTTGCGCGGTGGTGCGGCAAATCACGTCGGCAAAGGCCGAGCGGATCAGTCTTGGCGGGCTGGCGGCGAGGATGGCCAGATCGATAAAAACCCCTTTGGGGAAATGGACGATCAGGGATTTCTTGACGCCGCCAAAAGAAATCGATGCGGTCCCGGTGGTGTAGGCGGTCTGGGGCGAGGTGGGGAATACCGAAAATTCCTTGCCATCCAGAAAGGTCGCATATTTGACGCTGTCGTTAATGGTTCCCGACCCCACGGCGATCACCACGTCGGCGTGGGCGGTTTGGGCGCGTAAATCGGCAACCCCTTCTTCGCTCGACCGCGGGTTGTCCCAGATATATTCACTAACGGCACCAAGCCCGCCGCCTTCTCGGGCAAGAGCCTTGAATATACGCGCTCCCAGGATGTCATGGGTGATCTTGTCACTGACGACGACGACCGATTTTCCCCGATGCAGCGCTACAATCAACTCAGATTCCCTTCCCTCAAGGGTGTTTTGAGTGACGATATTCCCGATGGGGATGCGCACCTGGGCGCCGTCCACCGGGTTTTGCCAGGTGCCGGCCAGAAGGTCATTCAGCACGCCGTTGTGGTCCGTTACCAGCTCACTTTTTGCGCCGGTTTTTTGTGAAGCCGGGCGCATCATTGTTCCTGGCTCGCAAAATTGGCCAGGGCGGCAAAACTTGAAGCATTGTCGCGATAGACCGGTTTGTAGATATCCAGCAGCTCGTCATAACGCTTTTGCGCTTTTTTATCGGGGTGGATTGTCGTGTGGCCTGCCGACATGGCCGAGGCGGCGTCCTCGATGGTGTCAAACCAGCCCGCGCCGGTCGCGGCAATCATCCCGGCGCCCAGGGCCGAGGCCTCGGCCGTGCCGCAAACCTTGACGGGGCGCGCGGTCGCGTCCGCAAGCATCTGGCACCACAGGCCACTTTTGGACCCGCCGCCAATAGCAATGAATTCGTTGACCTCGATACCGGCCGCCACCATGGCCTGGGTGCCCTGGGCAACATCAAGGGTGATGCCCTCCAAAATCGAGCGGTAGATATGGGCCGGGGTGTGGGAGCCCGACAGGCCGATAAATACCCCGCGCGCGTCCGGGTCCCAGTGCGGGTTCATGCAGCCGGCCCAATAGGGCAGCGTCAGGAGCCCATCGGCGCCAATGGGGATCGCTGTCGCGGCTTCTTCCAGCTCATTAAAAATTTCAGGATTTTTTTTGTGGCCGGCAGTGAAATTCTCGACAAACCAGTTGATCAGAAAGGCGCCCGACCGCAGACACATCTCATTGATATACCCTGATCCGGTGGCGGAAATTTCGGTGCGCCAGGCTGAATTGTAGATGTAGTCCGAGGACCAGACACCGGCGACCACCGCCGTACCCAGATTGATATAAGCCCGGCCCGGCATGGTGCAATCGGTCCCCAGCCCGGCGCACTGGCCGTCACCGCCGGCAGCGAACACAGGCATTTGCACGGCAAGTCCGGTGGCGCTGGCGGCCTGGGCGGTAATGGCGCCTAGTTTTGCACCCGGTTTGAGGCTTTGGGGGAACCGGCTCTCGTCAAGGCCCAGAAAGGCAAGGATCTGCTCGGACCAGCATTTGTTTTCCACATCGAAGCAGCCCATCGGGTCAGACGATATCCAGCCGGTTTTCATTTGCCCGGTCAGATGATGCACCAGACAGGCCTGGACATCGGCGAAACAGGCGGTGGCCTTGAAGGTTTCAAGGTCGTTCTCCCGTAACCAGGCGAGGCGGTACAGAACCGGGGTGATATCGACCGGCTTGCCCGAAATCCGGTGAATGTTTTCCGCTCCCAGGGCATCGGAGACGGTTCCGACCTGAGCGCGGGCCCGCTCATCCAGCCACAGGATCGCCGGCTGCAAAGGCTTGAAATCCTTATCAAGAAAACAAATGGTTTCCCGCTGGTTCGATATCGCCAGCCCATCCGCGCGGCCCAGATCGACATGGGCCCCAAGGTCGGCCAGGGCGGTGATGCACGATGTCCACCAATCATCGGGGTCCTGCTCGAACCGGCCCAGGGCCGGGTTAGACATCGGCACCGGCGC
>QILX01000048.1 GCA_003232175.1 Hyphomicrobiales bacterium
GCAGTGTCGTCAAACGGTATCGAGCTGATCGACCGGGAGTTCATCTCGGCGATTAAAGAGGGCCGCGAGCCCAACGCCTCCGTTGCTCAATGTCTTGATGCGATGAGGACTTTGGACCGGATCGAAAAGAGTATGAGCGTTTGAACCACGGCGCGACCTTCGTTCAGCCTTTAAACCCGCCTTCTGACAGATAGGCCAGTTCCTCTTCGGTGGATTTGCGGCCAAGGATGACATTGCGGTGGGGAAAGCGCCCGAAACGCGCAATGATATCGGCATGATGCCGGGCGTATTTATTGTGCTCTTCATCATCGCAATTTTTACAAAGATCCAGCGACCGGGTCTGAACGTCGCGATCTTCGGAGTGCATGTAGACCATGTAGAAGAACCGCTTCTGCTCTTGTGACAATTGGGTGTCAAAACCCCTGGCGACCGCCGCCTCGGCAATGGCCAGCGCCTTGGCGTCGTTGGCCCAGGTTTCGGGTTTGCCGCGGTTAAGATTGCGGGTGAACTGGTCCAGAAGCAGCACCAGCGCCAGGGCGCCCCGGGCAGTTCCGCTCCAGTCATCGATTTTGCCAGCCGCGGCTGCGTCCACCGTATTCGCAAATCGCGCTCTGACGGTCTCATCGAAGGTTTCGCTGGTTTTAAACCAATTCTTGGGCCCAGCCTCAAACCAGAACGCGATCACGTCCTCAGGCATGGTGTCCCCGGTCACAGCTTGACCTTTCCCGAACCGATATCGGCGCAAATTTCCGGCGTCATGGTTTCAAACGCCCCGCCATCGGCTTGAGAAAAAAACACCCGATCACCGCCCTTGACGGGGTCAAAACCATCGGTCACCAGGGTGACCTTGCTCTGTTTGAAGGTGCCGGTAATTTCCAACTGCGGCAGAACACGCACGAATCTTGGCCTTGCATACGCGGGCAATCGTTGCGCCAGAAATTCGGGCAATCCGGCAAACTCAATTCCGCCATCCGCCGGGACAATGGCCGCCATGCCCGCCCGCCCGTCATGGCCGGGCACCGCGACCCCGTAGACATTGGCGTGGGCGACACCGGGGTAGCCCGAAAGCACTTCGGCCACCTCGGTGGTTGAAACGTTTTCGCCCTTCCAGCGGAAGGTGTCGCCGATGCGGTCGACAAAATAGAAATAGCCCGACCGGTCGCGGCGCATCAAATCACCGGTGCGGAACCAGGCATCGCCTTTGGTAAAGACGTCCTGCAGCACCTTGCTTCTGGTGGCGCGGCTGTCGGCGTAACCGTCAAACCGGCTGGTCGGAGCGGTGGTGCCGGTGCGCACCTCGCCGATCACCTCGCCAATTTCATCGGGGTCGCAGATCTGGCAGTGGCCATCGGGTCCGCGCGCCGGCTCGCCGGTTTCCATATCAAAGCGCACCACTTCGGTATGGAACAGCGGTTTGGCCCAGAACGGAATGCGCCCCACCGAGCCCACCTTGCCCTCATGGTTGACGAGGACGACATTGCCTTCGGTGGCGCCATAAAATTCGATGACGCGCGGCAGGGCAAAGCGGCGTTGGAACTCCTCCCAGATGTCGGGGCGCAAACCATTGCCGCAGCACAGGCGGATGTTGTGGGCGCGCTCATGACCGCTGGCCGGTGCATTGAGCAGATATCGGCACAGCTCGCCGATATACTGGAACATAGTCGCTTCATATTTGACACAATCACTCCAGAACGAGCTGGCGGAAAATTGCGTTCTGATGATTGTCGTGCCACCGACCGTCAGCGCCGCTCCCGCCGCCAGAAGACCACCGGAGGAATGATAAAGCGGCAGGGTCACATACATCCGGTCGGTTTTCCTCGCGCCCATGACAGCGGAAAACCCGTTCATGATCGCCAGCACCCGGTAATGGGAGATGGTCGCCGCCTTGGGCAGGCCAGTGGTACCGCTGGTAAATATATAGAGGCACGGGTCGTCAATGGTGAGGTCAGGGCGTTCCTCTTCGGACAGAGGTGTTGATGTCACGGCCTCAAGACCGGCATTCAGGTCGGACTCAGACGTCGCACCGCCTTCAATCCAGATATCGGGGCAAGGATCAAGCTGGCTTCTCACGGTCTCAAAGGCCGGCGCCATCTCGGCGCCCAGTATGACCAGTTTGGGCTCCACGATCTTGTAGGAATGGGCCAGGCTGGCGCCGATCTGGTTGGTGTTGATCAGCGCCACCACCGCGCCGGCGCGGGTAAGGCCGATCCACGCCACCATGAATTCGGGCCGGTTGCCCATATGCAGCGCCACGACATCGCCCTTGCCGATGCCTTGCGCCATGGCCCAGCGGGCGTATCGGTTGGCGCGGGCGTCAAGATCGTTGAAGGTCAGAACGGTCTGGCCCTGGATGAGGGCCTCGTTTGTACCATGGCGGCGCGCCAGATCGGCGATCTGATCGCCCAGCATGCGCCGCGGCCGTTTGAGGATGGGGATAAGGCGCATGAACATGCGCACCGTGCCGGTGACGCTGCGCCACTCGCCCGTAATTCGCGCAAAAATGGACAATATGTGCCCCCTAACCCGTTGTGACTCCAAAGCCGCTGAACGGAACAAAGGCTACCATGTCGCCGTGCGCCACAGAAGTCACCTCTTCGGGGATTTCGATAAGGCCGGTGGCACCACGTAAGGAGGAGATGAGCCCCGAGCCGTCGCGGGGGTATTTTTCAGCCCACAGCCGACCACCAGTCATAGCCGAGAATCCACGTAAGAATTCCCGCCGGTCGGGTTTTTTGGCGCGGATTTCGAAGGCTGCCGGGAGGGCATACCGGTCCGGTTCCCTGACCACGCCGCCGCCAAGCCGGGCCATCATCGGCAGGACGTAGAGCAGAAAACACACCATCACCGCCACTGGGTTTCCCGGCAGCGCCATCACCACCGCCTCGCCGATAGCGCCAAAGCCCATGGGTCGACCCGGTTTGATGGCAATCTGCCAGCCATGCAGCTGGCCCAGTTCATCGACCGCCTTGACCAGATGGTCCTCCTCGCCCCGGCTGGCGCCGCCTGAACTCAATATGACATCGTAATTTGCCGCAGCTTCAGACAATACGGCCCGCACGGCGTCGGCCCGGTCGGGCAGGATGCCCAGATCGGTGACGTCAACCGGCAGACCTTGCATCAGACCACCGAGGAGGAAGCAGTTGGCGTCATAGACCTGGCCCTCGCCTAGGCTTTGACCTGGCCGCCTGAGTTCATCGCCGGTTGAGACCATGGCGATGCGCAAAGGGGCATGGACCAGGACTTCGGCGCAGCCCACCGACGCCAGCGCGCCCAGGTCCTGGGGCCGAAGCCTCTGGCCGGGCGCGACGATGTCCTCACCCTTGGCAACATCCTCGCCGCCTTTACGCACATTTGCGCCGGGTTTCAGGCCATGGGGGATCACCACAAACCCCTCACGGGGGGTGGAGACATCCTCCTGCATCACCACAGTATCGGCGCCGATGGGTACCGGCGCGCCGGTAAAAATCCGCGCGGCGGACCCCTTGAGGAGCAGTGCGGGCCGGTCGCCCGCCACCAGA
The DNA here is from genome assembly GCA_003232175.1 of Hyphomicrobiales bacterium. GTDB lineage: Bacteria > Pseudomonadota > Alphaproteobacteria > Rhizobiales > SZUA-8 > SZUA-8. Next base: position 3,519 of record QILX01000048.1, read on the forward strand.
CGGGCGGTTACGGCCAATTCTGTTTCACTACCTTCGGAAAGATCGCCGAACTTGAAGGCATAACCATCGACAGCGGCATTATCGTTGCCCGGAACATTGCGTGCGGCGCTGATACCGGCGGCGGCGTATCGCCCAGCGGCGGCGGCAAGTCTGACGGTTTGCGTGGGCGCGATTGGCCGGCACCGCTCAGCGATCAGCGCCAGGGCCTGGGCATGGGTCAGCCGGTCCTTGTCGTGCAAAAAGCAGTCGTCTAGGGACCGGGGGGCATCTGAAGTCATGCGGTCACATTAAGCTCAAGATAAGCGGCGACAAAATCGGCAATCGCGACCGTGTCATCTATGTCTAGGTCCGGCAGGCCGGGTTCGGGCATCCCATCGCTGGCCACCGCCACGATATTGGGCACCTCGCCGGCTAGCTTGGACCGGGTCACGGCTTTGCGGCGGACCTCGATTTTGGGGAAATCATGGGTCTTGTACCCTTCGATAATGATGATATCGGCAGGTGAAAACTTGGCGACAACTTGCGTGAGCGAGGGTTCGGGCTGCCCTCGCAACTCGGCCATCAGCGCCCAGCGGCCCGATGACACGACTGCCACTTCCTGGGCACCCGCCATCCTGTGGCGGTGGCTGTCGCGCCCCGGCTCGTCAATTTCTATATAGTGGTGGGCGTGTTTGACTGTCGCAACCGCCAGGCCCCGGCGGGTAAATTCAGCCACCAGCCGTTCGACCATCGTCGTCTTGCCGACATGTTTGTACCCGGCAATGCCGATCATCGGTGGGGTTACGCCACTCATACCTTTCCTTCCCGCAAACGGGCTTCGGCTTCGGCGATATCTTCAGGGCGGTTGAGGTTGAAAAACGGATCACCATCCGGTGTATCGAATTCAACCTCGGCGACACCGTGACGCGCGGTCCAGATATCGACTTTGCGAAGACCTTCAATAGTCACAGCTTCAGCTAAATTATCCAGCAATGACACCGGCCACAAGCCAAAGACCGGATGGGTCCGCGCCGCCGAAGAGGCAACGGCCAGGGGCGTGCCGGCTTTTTCCGCGCCGGTCATCAGTCGGGACACAAGGTCGGCCGGGAAAAATGGCGTATCGGTGGCTATGGAGACCATCTGAGTTGCTAGGGGCACATTTTCCACCGTCCATTGCAGACCGGTAAGCACGCCGGCAAGCGGCCCGGCAAATCCTTCCACGGTATCGGCCACAACCGGCAGACCAAAGCTGGAAAACCGCGCCGGATCGCCATTGGCGTTGATCAGCACCTGCCCCACCTGCGGTGCGATGCGCGCAATGACATGGGTCAATAGGGGGCGCCCGGCCAGCGGCACCAGACATTTGTCGCCACCGCCCATGCGCCGCGCCTGCCCGCCGGCGAGCAGCACGGCAACAATGCTGGTGGTGTCCGGGCTCATCCGCTGGCCCTGCCCGCTTTCAACGGCGCATCAAACACCACCCGTTCGGCCCCGGACAAAACAACAAAACGCTGCCCCCGTGCCCGACCTATGAGGGTCAAACCGACCTCGCGGGCCAGATCAACCCCATATGCGGTAAAACCGGAGCGCGACACCAGGATGGGGATGCCCATGGCGACGCATTTCAGGATCATCTCCGAGGTCAGCCGCCCGGTAGTGTAGAAAATCTTGTCCGCGGCCTTCACCCCGCGCAAATGCATCCAGCCGGCGATCTTGTCGACCGCGTTGTGCCGGCCGACATCTTCCATATATGCGGCAATGCGATCTTCTTGCGCCAGAACGCATCCATGAATGGCGCCGGCTTTGAGATAAAGGCTGGGGATGGTGTTGACCTGATGCAGCAGTGAATAAAGCCAGCTGGTGCGGATCCGTGCCTTTTTATCCAGCCGGACGGCGGAGATATTCTCCATCAGATCGCCAAAAGCAGTGCCTTGCGCGCAGCCGGATGTGCGCACGCGTTTTTTCAGCTTGTCCTCATAATCGGTCGCCCGGGCGGTGCGCACCACCACGACCTCAAGCTCTTCGTCGACATCGATGGCGGTGATCTCGTCATCGCCAAGCAGCATGTTCTGGTTGAGCAGAAAACCGACCGCCAGAAGGTCGGGGTGGTCGCCGATCGTCATCATGGTGACGATTTCCTGGGTGTTCAGATAAAGCGTCAAAGCCCGCTCATGCACCACCGAGGTTGAGGTCGCGGCGCCGGTGTGGTCAATACCCGAGACCTCCCGCGTCAAGGACGGGTCTTCGGGATTGGGCAGGGCCGGGGCACGTGTGGTCAAGGGGACACCGGGTCTGGTTACCGCGTCGGAACCGGCTCGGGCCCGCGATAGTCGTAAAATCCGCGATTGGTTTTACGCCCCAGCCAGCCGGCCTCGACATATTTCACCAAAAGCGGACAGGGCCGGTATTTGGAATCCGCCAGTCCCTCATAGAGCACCTGCATGATGGACAGGCAAGTATCAAGGCCGATGAAATCCGCCAGTTGCAGCGGCCCCATGGGGTGGCGTGCCCCAAGGCGCATCGCCGTATCTATGGCGGTGACCGAACCGACGCCCTCATAAAGGGTGTAGACCGCCTCGTTGATCATCGGCA
>QILX01000234.1 GCA_003232175.1 Hyphomicrobiales bacterium
AGCGTCGCCGCCCCCCCGGACCAGGCCAGAAAGCCGCGCCAGAAAACCAGACTGCGCGGCATGTCGTCGATGGAGGGAAACAAGGTGGCTCCGGTGGTCGTGAAAGCCGATATGGCTTCGAAATAGGCCGCGAGCGCGCTGGCGCTGCCGCCCTGCATCGCAAACGGCATCGCGGCAAATGCCGGCACTCCAAGCCAGACAAGCGCCACCAGGGCGAGACCGTGCCGGCGCCGAAGGCGGATTTCACGGTCCCGAAAGCCAAAAATCAGGCCCAGGGCGATAAAGCCGCTGATCAGCGACGAACCGGACAGAACCACCGCGGCCTCATTCTCCCCAAAGCGGTTCGCGACCAGTGCCGTCGCCACTTCGGCGACCGACAATACGCCGAGCATCCAGCCAAAAGTTGCGAGAACCGGTGCGCCTAACATATTCCAGGCTGACGCGGAAGAGTTGCTCAACATCGCGCACGCGTTCTGCCAGGGCAAAGATGACAATTCGGTCATGGGCGGCAATGACCTGATCGCCATCGGGGTGCAAAACCTCCTGCCCACGGACAATCGCGCCGATGCGCATGCCGTCGGGCAAATTGGCCTCCCTTAAGGGTATGCCCACAAGGGGCGAGGTCTCAAGGGCCTCGGCCTCGATAACCTCGGCTGCCCCATCCTCGAACGAATGCACGCCGCGAATGCGGCCGCGGCGAAAGTGGCGGAGTATGGTGGAGATGGTGGTGGTGCGCGGATTTATGAACGCATCGATGCCCAGGCCCTGCTGCACCGGCTCATAGGTTGAATTGGTCACCAGGCTGAACACCTGGGTGGCGCCAGTCTGCTTGGCCAGAACCGAGCTTAACAGGTTGACCTTGTCGTCATTGGTCAGAGCGACAAAGGCATCGGCGGTTTCAATTCCGGCTTCGCGCTGAATGTCATGGTCAAGTGCATTGCCGTGCAGGACCACTGAACGTTTCAGAATGTCAGCGGCCATAACCGCGCGCTCGCGGTTGGTTTCGATCAACTTTATCCGCGCCCTTGGATTTACCTCCTCCAGATGGCGGGCGACATAAAGTCCGATATTACCGGCTCCGGCAATGGCGATCCTGTGGGCCTGCTGGGCCTGGTGCCCGAAGAGGCCCAGGGTCCGCTCTTCCTGCCCCTTTTCCGTGACCACATAAACATTGTCGCCGGCCAGCATCTGGTCACTACCATGGGGCACAAACACCCGACCCTCCCGGACAATGCCGACAACAATGGCGCCAAGGTCGGGGAAAAGCTCGGAGAGCTGGGACAGGGGTGTGTCCACTACCGGGCAATCCTCATTGCAGGTCATGCCGATGACCGTGACCCGGCGGTCAGCAAATTCAACCGTTTCAAAAGCGCCGGGAAACGCCAGGCGGCGCAGCACCGATTCGCCGACCTCAACCTCCGGAGAGATGATAAAATCGATCGGCATATGATTGCGGGTGAACATGTTCTGCCACATCGGGTCGCGATAGGCCTGGGCACGCACCCGCGCGATCTTGGTGGGGATATCGAACAGCGAATGGGCAACCTGACATGCCATCATGTTGACCTCGTCATAAAGGGTCACCGCGATGATCATGTCAGCGTCTTCGGCACCGGCGCGCTGCAACACATCGGGGTGGGAACCATGGCCAATGACACCACGCACATCCAGCGTGTCGGAAATCGTATCAATGAGGCGCCGTGATGTATCGACCACGGTCACATCGTTGCGCTCTCGCGCCAGCCGTTCGGCGATGCCAAAACCGACCTGGCCCGCACCACAGATCAGTACTTTCATTAGGCCCCCTCCCCGGCGGCTCACATTCCGGCGCGGACACTAAAGGGAATTTTGGGGCTTGGCTATGTGCCGGTGCCAATCCCGGCTTATTTGCGGACCCGATACCAATCCACAGGCGCTAGCCGTTGAGAGCAACTTGTGGCGTGCGTTCCGCCGGCCCCAGGCCGAGGCTTTTGAGTTTGCGGTGAAGGGCGGAGCGCTCCATGCCGATAAAGGTGGCGGTCCGCGATATATTGCCGCCAAACCGGTTGATCTGGGCCATGAGATACTGACGTTCGAAAAGCTCGCGGGCCTCACGCAGCGGTAAGGCCATCAACTGTTCCCCGCCTTCGGAGTTGACCGCCGCCGGCGACGCCGCGCCAACTTCACTGGGAAGCATGTCGGTTGTTATCATCGCGTCCGCCTCATTGCCGGCCAGGATCATCAGTCGTTCAATATTGTTGCGAAGCTGGCGGACATTGCCCGGCCAGTCATGGGCTTGCAGCACCGCAAGCGCATCCTCGCCTATCGTGCGTTTTGGTAAACCGGTGGTTTGGGAAATGTGAGCGATGAAGTGTTCGATAATCTGTGGGATATCCTCGCGCCGTTCAGCCAGTGCAGGCACCCGGACAGGCACCACCGACAGGCGGTGAAACAGGTCTTCGCGAAACCGCCCGGCGGCGATCTCGGCCTGAAGGTTTCGGCTGGTGGAGGACAGGACGCGCACATCGACCTCCACTTTTTCTCCGCCACCAACGCGCTGAAAGCTTTGCTCGACCAGAACCCGCAGGATCTTGCCCTGGGTCTCAAGGGGCATGTCAGCGACTTCGTCCAGATAAAGCGTACCCATATGGGCCTGCTCCAGGGCACCGACCCGTCCGGTGCGCCCCTCGCCGTCTTCAACACCAAAAAGTTCGCTCTCGACGCGGTCCGGCGCCATGGTCGCGGCATTCAGCGCCACAAACTGTTCCGCCGACCTTGGCGACCGGGCATGAATGGATCGCGCCGCCAGTTCCTTGCCGGTTCCCGGCGCACCTGAAATCATCACCCGGCTATTGGCCTGCGCCAGCCGTTGAATATTTTGCCGCAGTTGATTAATCGCCGTTGACGAACCGATGAGCCGGTCCTCAAAACCGGCATGCTGGCGCAGATGTTTGTTCTCCCGCAGCAGCCGGGAGTTTTCCAGGGCCCGGCCAATGACCAGCAGCAACCTGTCGGCATTGAAAGGTTTTTCAACATAGTCGTAGGCCCCGCGTTTGATCGCCGCCACCGCGGTTTCGATATTGCCGTGGCCAGATATGATCATCACGGGCAGATCAGGATGGGCCAGCTGGATCTGGTCGAGCAATTCCAGCCCGTCCATGCGTGAGCCTTGCAGCCAGATATCCAGGATCACCAGTGATGGCAAACGTTTGCTTATGGCGCCAAGCGCTGTATCGCTGTCGCGGGCCAGCCTTGCTGTATAACCTTCATCTTCCAGGATACCAGCAATGAGTTTGCGGATATCGGCTTCGTCATCAACGATCAGAATATCGGAGGCCATGGTCAGTCACTTTCACCGGTGTTTGGACCTTGGTCCGGGATTGCGGATAAGTTCTCTACGAGAACCTGCAGGTCAGCCCGGCCAGCAAGTTGGATTTCGGGCTGTTTCTTGGAGGTGTGGTTTTCATCTGAGGAGACTGAATTCGATTTCCCCCCGGGGGTCGGCGCCGAGACTGTGGCTGCACTTGCCTCCCGCAATGGAAATTCGAGCCTGATAATGGCCCCTCGCCGGCCACTTGCCGTTGCCGCGGCATCTTTGAGTGAAATATTGCCTCCATGCTCCTCGATGATGCGCCGAACAATGGCGAGACCGAGGCCGGTACCATTTTCTCGGGTGGTCATGTAAGGCTCGGTCAGTCGGTTTCGGTCCTCTTTCGGCAATCCACAGCCATTGTCGATGACCGAAATGGCGGCCCGATCCGACCCCAGACGTTTTAAATTCACTTCAATTCGTCCACCATCACCACTGCTATATTCAACAGTTTCAATGGCCTCTGAGGCATTCTTAATTAAATTTGTCAGCGCCTGACTGATGAGCCGGCGATCAAAAGCAAACTCTATTTTCTCTTCGGGCAGGTTGACGACAAATTCAATGTTCGCTTGCGACATTTTTTGCAACACCACCGCGTCAGCCACCACCTGATTGAGGTTTCCGGACTCAAAATTGGCCTTTGGCATGCGGGCAAACGACGAAAATTCGTCAACCATGCGGCCAATATCGCCAACCTGGCGAATGATTGTGTCGGTGCATTGCTCAAAAATGTCCCGATCGACCTTGATGTCCTTGCTGTATTTGCGTTTCAGCCGTTCCGCCGACAACTGGATGGGGGTAAGCGGATTTTTAATTTCATGGGCGATACGCCGGGCGATGTCGGCCCACGCCGACGACCGCTGCGCGGTTTGCAGCTCAGTGATGTCATCAAAGGTCACGACAAAATCACCAGGCAGTTCGACGGGCGCGGCGTCATCGGATTGATGGCGATTTTCCTCCGGCTCACTGGTGATACGGACATGAACGGTGCGTTCGTTGCCATTGATTACCAGGGATACCTGCTCCTCCGCTGACCGCCCGGGGCGCGATTTGGCGGTTTGGATCAGGTTTGAAAATTCCGGCACAACTTCGTCCAGGAGTTCGCCGACGACCTTGGCCGAGGACAGCCCCAACAAATCCAGCGCCGAACGGTTGATCAATTCGATCTGGCCCCGGCGATCAAGCCCGACCACGCCCGCCGTGACCCCGGACAAAACCGCCTCCATGAAATGCCGTCTTTCTTCCAGCGCCGTATTGGCCGAAATCAATTCGCCGCGTTGGCTGTTCAGCTCGGCGGTCATTTTGTTGAACGTCTGCGCCAGGGAGGCTATGTCGCCTTCGCGCTGATTGAAATCGACAGTAACCGAGAGATCTCCCGCCGCGACTTGCCGGGCGGCATTGATAAGCCGGCCGATCGGCGCGACCAGCCGGTTTGCCACCCAAAGCCCAAACCACACCGCGGCGAGGAGAAAAATCAGCGCCATGCCAATATACAAAAAGGCAAATGTCGCCTGCACACCGACACGGGCATGGGCAAGAGCGTCATATTCAGCTCTCCGCTCTCGCGTTCTGGCCAGATGATTTACAACGTTCTGGTCGACCCGGCGAAACACATAAAGCAGGCCGCGCTCGAAATCGGGAAGTTTGTACAAGGCGCGAACCATATAATCGGGGCCGGGCTCGAAAACCACAACATCACCATTGGCGACTTTGGCTATGGCGGCGGCCGGCGGCGGAGAGTAGCGGATATTGCGGTTTGAAATCGCCTGGGCGCCAACGACGCCATCGTCGCGGATAACAAACGCCGCTGACAAAGAACGAATGCGGGCCTGCTGGGTCAGCAGCCGCAAAAAGGCATTGCGATCGGTTCGATAAAGTCCAATGGCGCGGTTTACATCCGTCCCCATGGCGATGATATCGCCGCGTATGACCTGAGCATGTTCGCGGATATAGGCTTCAGCAACGGTCTGGGCACCGTCAATGATCGCCCGGGTTCGGGCCGAGAACCAGGCATCAAGGCCGCGATCAAGGGTGACCGAGGCGAAGATCGCCACCAGAATGGCGGGCACCACGGCGATGAGGCCGAACATGGCGACCAAACGCACATGCAGCCGGGCGCCGGCGGCCCCCCGGGCACGGGCGCGGATAACGGCGATGACTTGCCAGCTGATGGCGGCGATGAGCAAAATCACCAATGAGATATTGGCGCCAAGGAGCCATTTGATCAGGTCATCGGTGGGTTTTATCGCGGTCTCGCCGGTCAGTATCAAATACGTGACAACGCCGAGGAAAAGGCTGGCGAAAACCAGAATTAACCCGAAGTAGAATGGACCTCTGGACAGGGGCAATTCTTTGGAAATCAGTTTTTCTCCGGCGAGGGATCCTCCGGAAGGGGAAACATTCAGGTCAATGGTTTTTCCTGCCGCATCCATTTTTAAAAGGCCGGTCCTCAAAGTTTGATCGTCGCGCGTTTAGCGGAGTCTTTGGATTGAAATTTGGCGCCGGCCATAGGCAACCAGCATCCAGACCAGGCCGGCGCGGACCACCGGGTACACAAAACGACGCCACCACCTGATGCTAATCAACAACAATGTGGCGAATTTGCGACACTATGTCGATAGTGCATGGCAGTTTTTCCACTAATGGTTTGTTGCGACTTACAAATTTGGTTTTGCGCAGCACGCATGTATTTGTCAGCCGGTGCCGATTACCAGGTGATCTGAATGTGCATTTAAATCCGCGGTACGCGGACAACTGAAATATCGAGTTCGCGAATTTTCTTTCGCAGCGTATTGCGATTCAACCCCAGAAGTTCGGCGGCCTTGATCTGGTTGCCGCGGGTTGCGGAGAGAGCACGGGCAATTAGCGGGCGTTCAAAATCTTCCAGCAGGCGCCCGTAGAGCCCAGGTGGCGGCAAGCCGTCCGAGAATTCGCCGAAATATCGATCCAGATGCTGTTCAATCGCATCTGACAGAGGAATATCGCCATGGCGCCTCTTCGGAGATCGCCCTCGCGCCGGCAAGCTCGGCCTCAACGATGTCCCCGGTAATTGTCTCCTGGGGGTGCAAAGCCATCAGACGGCGCACGAGATTTTCAAGTTCGCGCACATTGCCCGGCCAGCGATGGCGGGCAAATCGGCTCAGTCCCGCCGGATCGATGTCTCTTGACGCCAGCCCCTCCTGGCGGCCCTGCCGGAGGAAATGCCGCACCAGATCGGGGATGTCCTCCAGCCGCTCGCGCAAGGGCGGCAGGCG
>QILX01000001.1 GCA_003232175.1 Hyphomicrobiales bacterium
ATGATCACTTCTTCGGCAAGAACCTCGCCGGTGACCGTGGCCTGTTCGCCAATGACCAGGGACGAGGCCCTGACGTCTCCGTCGATGGTGCCGTCGACCTGAAGCTCGCCGCCGGACAGAAGATTGCCGCTGATGATGAGGTCGCCGCTGATGATGGAGGGCACAAGCCTGCCCCCACGCCGGTTCGGCTGGGGGGTTTCATGAGAGCCTGGCTGAGTGGCGGAACCGCGGCGTTTCTCGACGGCCTGCGCTGCTTTTCGTCTACTTGAGAACATACTTACCTGCTGTAAGGTAATTTCTCGGGTTGGCGGCTTTGCCGTTAACCCGTGTCTCATAGTGCAGGTGGGGACCTGTGCTTCTGCCCGAACTGCCCACCCGACCGATCACCTGACCGGCTTTCACCACTTGACCAACCTTAATGTTGATTTTACTCAAATGAGCATAACGTGTTGAAATTACTCAAATGAGCATAACGTGTTGAAAGACCATTGTCATGTGTAATTTCAACCAGCCGTCCATAGGGGCCCGCCCAGCCGGCCCGTTTGGCGATTCCGTCCGCTGTCGCCCGGACAATGGTTCCCATCTTTCTGGGGAGATCCAACCCAGAATGTATGGCTTTAACGCGCTTGAACGGGTCGCGCCGGGTCCCGAACATGGACGACACGCGGTAATTATCCATATTTGACATTGGCGGGCGTATCGGCATCGCAAGAAGAGCTTCGCGGTAGGTGACAAGCGACCGTTGCTGACGGTTGATGCGTGAAATCTGCTGAACTTCAAGAGAACTCGATGTCGACGGATCGAAGGCACCAACCTGGATAAGCGGTCCGCCAACGCCGTCCTCGTATTGCGGTTTTTCGGCAAACCGCGAAGGTTTGAAGCCTAGGTCGACTATGATCTTTTCAAGGGCCTTGGTGGTCGCGCCACCTTTTTCCTCCAGCATGGTCAGGACGGCATTCTGCGCATCGGCGAAATGACGCAACCGGGCTTTCAGCCGCTGATAGGTCCGGCCTTCAGTGGCGGCGTCAAGGGACGCCCTCTGGCCTGCAACTCTGGAATATCTGGTGTCAGGGCTGCGGGGTTCAAGCAGAATAAGCAACCGGCTGCCATTCGGACCCTCAGTAATGGTCGGGTTGATTTCGGCTGGAACTCCGGGCGGAATAAGTTCGCTGACACTGACGCCGAATTGCTGCGACATCAGAGTTGCAATCTGCCTCTGGCGCTGTTCCAGCGCGTCCTGGATCTGGCGCACGGTATCAAGACTTGAATCAACACTGTCCTGGTTGAGCAAAAGCCGACCGTTGACCTGGTCCATGGAGGACAGCATTTCGGTAATCCGGTCCTCATAGACAGTCTGCATGCTGGTGTACTGCCGTTTTTTTGCAGCGATCACATGGTCTTTGAAAGCGACCGATAGAGTAACGAATGAGATCCAGCCGCCAAGGCCCAACAGCACAAGGACAAAGCCGATCTGCACCCAGGGACGCAGCGTAATAAAACGCACATGTCCCTCCGAGCGAATATATATCTGTCGCTCGCGAAATGCATTGGCCAATCTGTCGCCGAATGTCATTCGGTCGATCGGCATCTGATACGCCATTATTTAGAATCCCCCGGTTGGCGATTTCCGGCACTTTGAGCCAGATTCATGGTTCGATGCAATCTAAAAGCTAATTATTTCCAAACAAAAAGCCCATTTCAAGACACTCTTAGAGAATGTTAGTGTAAATGCGCCCCAAGCGAAAGCATTTTAGCGAAATGTTCACTGAAAGCAAACGGATGGCCCGATTTCTTGCGGGGAACATTTACAAAACGCCATATTCAAAATTGCCGGAATTATCAACCTCCTCTTGATTCTTCCTGATTAGGGGTTTGGGCCCTTCGAAGGGCCCAAACCCAAGCCCCGGATTCTGGAGCAGCAATTTCAATATTCGATATTAACGTAGGGGCAGAGCCCATGGCAACAATCTTTGGCAAAATGCGCGACACAGATTTGTGTGAACCTGGCCTTATTGTTGTCCATTTGTTCAATTCCATAAACTAGGCAAAACCTGAAAAAATGGATTACAAAGAGTACAAATCGAAAATAAGGGCGGTGTGCCGCCGCGCAATGACACGACAATACGTGCGGTGAACACCTCTCGAAATGGAATATTGTAGTTAAGCGGCGACATGGACAAGTCTTCCGGCAAATGAATTCGCAATACGATGAGACCCGGCCGTGGCCAAAATCGCGAGCAATCCGGCGCCCCGTGCGCCGGGGCGGGCGATGGTCGCGCTTGCGATGGCCAGGACGCGTGGCGGTTGTGGCCGCAACAGTACTGGCATTTATTACCGCCGGTTTCGGGATCGCAGCGGGCGCTCTGTACTGGCAGCTGGCCAGTGGGCCGATTGCTCTTGATTCGCTGCAGCCGGCCATCCAGGCTTATTTTGACAGCAAATTGGGCAGTGCCAATTCGCAAATCGGCCGTGTTTGGCTGACCAATGATGAAAAAAAGGGGTTGGTCGTCCGCCTCGAACGCGTGCGGGTCATCGATGCCGATGGCCGGCAACTCGTCAGCGCCCCTGAAGCGGCAATGGGAATCAGTCTGCTGTCCGCGCTGACCGGATCCTTAAACCCCTCCAGCGTTGAATTGATCGGTCCCCATATTCGGATACGCCGGTATGTCGATGGGCGGGTGGAGCTCGGGTTTGCCGCCCCGGCTGAACTGGCGGCTAAGGCCGAAACCATGGGCGTTTCGCCTGAAAATTCAAATGTACCGGTGGCGCAGGCCAATCGCGGTCAATCCGAAACCACCGCATTAGCGCCCACCGCGCCGCCGGTGGCACTGGAAAATTCGCCCTTGCCCGCGGAAGGCGAAGAACCAATAACGGCAATTGAGAATACACCGGCAGACTCTGCTCCGGCCAAGATGAATATCGGGTTTGCGCTTGGTGACGCTGGCGGCGGCATTCTTTCATCCATCGACAATCTGATTGTCTCCAAGGCGCGGTTGAGCGTTTACGATCAGGCGGCGGGTACGACCTGGGAGAGTTTCAGCGCCAAACTGCTTATCAGCCGGCCCGGCGGCGGGCTTCTGGTTGAAGTCGATGCGCCGTTTGTCACCGAAACCGGTGAATGGCGGATTCGCGCCGCTGTCGACCAGCGGGCGCCAGGCGAAATTGTTGGCATCGATGCCGCATTTGAGGAGGTCATCCCCTCTGAAATTGCAGCTCGGACACCGGAACTGGCCTTCCTGGCCGGGCTCAACCTGCCGGTCACCGGGCGGTTGTCCCTGGCGGTCAGTCCTGAGTTTGAACTCCAGCGTCTCGCTGTCGATCTGACGCTTGGGGCTGGTTTTGTTTCCGGCGCCCCGGGTTTGGGACTGGAGTTTGCGCCCAGGCTGATCGATGAAGGGCGTATCCGCGCCGTCTACCTCAAACAGGACCGCCGCCTGGAAATTAAAAATATCGAAATCATGACCGGCGGCTACCAGTTCAATCTGTTCGGATCGGCACAACCTGAAACCGGGGAAGACGGCAAATTGTCGGCGGTGCGATTTAATCTGCTCAGCGAAGGCAACCGTCTTGTGGCCGAGGATCTGTCCAGAAAACCGCTTGAAGTCAGGCGCGCCCTGGCAACAGGCCGTGTTGGCCTTACTGATTCGGATGTGGAGATTGAGACAGTATCAGTGGAATTTGTCGACGGCGGGACAATCGCTTTTGGCGGTAATATCGCCTATGGCGAGGCCAAGGCCGTTGCGCTCAATGGCCGGATGGAAAATATTACCGTCGATGCGCTGTTGCAATTGTGGCCTTCCGCGGTGGCGCCCGGTGCCCGGGCCTGGCTGGCTTCACGGACGACCGGCGGTGTCATTCCCGAAGCGCGCCTCAGCGTCAATATCGGCCCCGAGGATTTCGCCCTGATCGAGACCGGCCTGCCACTACCCAACGACGCGGTCCAGTTCGATTTTCTCTTTGAGGACCTTACCACATTTTACCTTGGTAAAATGCCGCCGATCGAGGATGCGTCCGGCCTGGGGGTGCTTGAAGGCGACCGTTTTCGCCTGACCATGAGATCAGGCCGCATCATGACGCCGGCGGGCAGCCGGCTCGATATCGATAGCGGGCGTTTTGCCATCGCCTCGTTTTCGGAAGAAAAGACCGCCGGTTTTATAACCGGTGAAATCGATGTGTCGATTAAGGGACCGCTGTCCGGGGCTTTGGAGGTTCTGGATATGGAGCCCCTGGGATGGGCGCGTCAGATGGGAGTTGAACCAAAAACCACCGGGGGGCAGGCAGAGATCAATCTTGACATTTCCCTGCCGCTAATATCGGCCGTCGAGATGGCTCAGACCCGCATTCAGGCTGGCGTCAAGCTTGAAAATCTGACGATGCCGGACTTGTTTGAGGGCGTTGATGTCGAAGGCGGAAACCTCACCATTATCGCCACCCAGCGCGAAATTAACGCCACCGGTCGGGTCCGCCTTGGTGGTATCGAAAGCGATTTGAAATGGACCGCCAAAATGGGCCGGGGCAGCGGGCGCAGCGATGAGATCTCGCTGCAGGGTACGGCGACAGTGGAAAACTTAAAGGCGTTCGGCGTCAATCTTGAAAATTTCGCCGAAGGGTCGATGCCGATCAAACTTCAGGCCAGCGGCATTGGTGGCGACATTACCGGCGCCCGCATCGATGCTGATGTCACCAATGTCACATTGAAGATATCGGCGCTTGGGTGGTCCAAGCCGGAGGGCAAGGCGGGGCGAATGCGGCTGGATCTGGAGGAGCTGGATAACGGCCAGGTCCGTTTGCGGAATTTACTGCTGGAAAGCGAGGGAGTTTTAGTCAGGGGAGCCATTCGCCTTGATCCTGACGGTTCCCTTTACAAAGCCGATCTGGCGCAAGTGAAACTAGGCGATGCCGCGGATATCGAGCTCAGCGGGGTCAGGGGCGGCGATGGGATTTTGCGCCTTAATGTCAAAGGCCGGTATCTGGATTCAAGGACCGTTCTGGATGGTTTGTTCGATAAGGATGATGACAGCGCCGAGGACGATCAGAATGTTGATGTGAACTATTCAATTGCTTCGATACGCGGGCGCAATCAGACAGATGTGCAAAATGTCGTCGGCAAGGTTTCCATGCGCAGGGGCGAAGTGCAGTCCCTCAGCCTGAAAGGTGCGTTCGCCAGCGGCCGCGCCATCCAGTTGAGTTACGGGCGGTCCGGAACACGGCCCGCGGTACTAAAGATCAAGACCCAGGATGGTGGCGGTTTTGCCCGCTTTACCGGCCTTTACCGGCGGGCATTCGGCGGGGCGATGTCGCTCGATGCCCGCAGTAATGGCGACGGCACGCTTGAAGGCGTGGTTCAGGCACGCAAATTCAGAATACGCGGCGAGCCTTTGTTTCGTCAGTTGGTCGCGACCCAGGGCAGGCGCGGTGGTGACGATGTCCCATTCTCGGAGCTGCAATTGCGGTTTCGCACCAATGGCGATGAGGTGGTGATTGATAACGCCATTCTCAACGGTCCGGGCATGGGCGCCCGGGTCGATGGCCGCATATTTATCGACTCTGAGCTGGTATCGGTAAAAGGCACTTATGTGCCGGCATATGGTCTCAATTCCATTCCCGCTGGCCTGCCGATCGTCGGCTGGCTGCTCACCGGGCGTGCTGGCGAAGGCGTGCTCGGCATGACCTTTCGCGTCGATGGCAAAATGTCCGACCCAAAGGTCCAGGTCAATCCGCTCTCGGCGATTGCGCCGGGAATATTGCGGAGCTTATTCGAGTTTCGGGGGCGGTAAAGCGGCGAGTCGGATCGGTGAACCAATCGAACAAATTCTATACACCGTCACCGTAATCCACCGAATACCGGGCCGCGCTGGTAGTCGAAATCTCTGGGGCTCGGTCTGAATACAAGATAATTCGGTGCAATTGGTAAAATGCCGCCGTAAAGTCACAACGAAAGTCAATGACAACCATATAAGCCGGGCCCGTGCGGTCCGGCGGAAACGGGCGGTATGCAGGCCTTGCGAAAAACAAAGACCGGACCGGGCAATCTTGTTCTGGAAGGCCGGCCAATGCCCAAAATCGAGGACGACGAAGTCCTGATGAAGGTCTGGTCCGCGGGGATTTGCGGCAGCGACGTTTTGATTGAAAAGGACCGTCATTTTTACAAAGCGCCGGTCACGCTCGGTCATGAATTCGCCGGGGTGGTGGAGGAAATCGGCGCGGCGGTAACCAGGGTACAGGTCGGCGACCACATCGCCGCCGACATCGAGACCCGGACCGGCTGGCTGGGCGTTACCCGCGAATTTGCCTCGCACATGTCTGTGCCCGAGGCCCAGGTTTTCGTCTACCCCAAATCCATTCCCCTCGACGATATATGCTTCACCGAACCCATGGTTGCCACGGTGCACTCCATGGCCGAGCGCAACACGGTCAATCCGGGCGATTTTGTCGTTGTTGTCGGGCCCGGTCCCATGGGGCTTCTCGGGGTGCAGTTCGCCAAATATTGCGGCGCCGCCGAAGTTGCAGTGATCGGCTTGAAGGGCGTTGACGACATGCGCCTTGAAATCGCCAGGACGGTGGGCGCGGATCATATCCTTTATTCAGAAGACAACCCTTGGGCGCGGATTTTGTGCTGGAGGCCTCGGCCTCGGCGGCAGGATTCCAGCATGCCATCGATTGCGCCCGCCGGTCTCCTGAGGGCCGCGGCGGCGCGCGGCGCAGGACGTATATCGATTATCTCCCTATGGGGGGAGCCGATCACCATCCAGCCGGATTCCCTGTCGCTCTACCAGCTCGATTTGCGCGGCGCGTGGAGCTGGAACGGCCCCGAGACCTGGCACCGGGCGATTGAACTGATCAAGACCGGCCGTTTCGACTTTGGCGCAATCCTCACCGGCCGCTATGAGCTGGACGAATGGGAAACCGCCTTTGAAAGCTTCCGGCAGCGGACCGATTGCAAATGCTTTTTATATCCAAACGGACGGGATGGCTTTGGTCCTGGTTGACGAGGCACCGGTTCCTGTAGGTCAGCGTGTATAAGATTTCGGTTACGGCCACATTACGGGGGGCAGAACAGTTTGCCAAATACGCTCCTTGATGGCGGCCCCTCAAAATGGCTTCAGCAGGGTGTGATATATTGATACTAGGTCAATGTTGGCGCGGTGTAAGGGAGATTAGTGCATTTAGTAAACTGTCACCGTAATTCCACCGTAATTCTAAACTGTCACCGTAATTCAGGCTCAGGCGCTAACGTGTCGTACCTGGCCAATAGTGCTTCCTTCCATTCCAAGGAAATAATCGCACCATCAAACTCTGGGATCAAACACCAAGTTAGATGTTCAATTGCCGCTTTGAGTGGTCCACAAGCGCAAATCGATCACCAGCTTTGTAGTTGCTGCCACGACCAGTAGACTGAGCGCTGCCTTCGAAATCGTCTCCATCGTGCCCTCAATCATCATTGCGTGAACCACACTACCTACCACGGTGGCGGCAGCAAAAACTGTG
>QILX01000052.1 GCA_003232175.1 Hyphomicrobiales bacterium
TCAAGGTCCTTGCCGGTCTTGGTATCAAGGACTTTCAGAGTGTAATATTCCGAACCCTTGTCGTCGGTGCCATAAACCACAAACCGGTGGTCGGGACTGTGAGTGGCACCGGCGAGTTGAAAATAGGACTTGCCCTTGGCCATGGCGTCGCCGTCAAGCAGAATGGATTTTTCGCCGCCGGCTCTTGGCTCCCGGCACAGGCGCGGATGTTGGCCACCTTCAACAAAATCAATGGAATAGGCGTAAGCGCCGTCGGGGGCCGGAACCGTTGAATCGTCCTGTTTGATCCGGCCCTTCATCTCGGTAAAAAGCGTGTCGCACAGTTTGTCCATTGGCGCGAAAAACGCATCCGCATGGGCGTTTTCCGCTTCAAGGTGCTGACGGATATCCTCGTCCAGAACGCTTGGGTCCTGCATAACCTCCTGCCAGTTATCTGCACGCAGCCAGGCATAATCGTCAGTTCTGGTGATCCCGTGGCGGGTGTCGGATTTGGGCCGGGGATCAGCATTTGGCGGCGATGGATCGCCAGCGTCAGACTTAGTCATCGGCGTCCGAACCCGGTGTGAACTTCAGCGCCACGCCGTTCATGCAATAGCGCAGACCCGTTGGTTTGGGTCCATCGGGAAAGACATGGCCTAAATGACCATCGCAATTCGCGCAGCGGATTTCGGTGCGCCGGGAGAATAGCCCCCGATCCTCGTGTTCGCTTACCGCATTTTCGGTGATGGGTTTAAAAAAACTCGGCCAGCCCGTACCGGACTCATACTTGGCGTTGGTCTCAAACAAATGCGCGTCGCAGCTCACGCACAAAAATATCCCATCGCGGTGTTCGTCAAGATGAGGGCCAGATCCGGCGCGTTCGGTGCCGGCTTTGCGCATCACATGATATTCCGCTGCCGACAATTTCTGCTGCCATTCAGCTTCGGTTTTAACAACATTAGGGGCAGGTGGGGTGGTGGATTTAGCTGAGGTCATCTTCGGTCCTGCAAACTTGAATTTATCGGCGTTCGGCAAATTCCGCGCGCGACCCTAACGCCGGAACCAACCTTTGCGCTCATCTTCAAATTCGTCCTTGTCCTCGCCGCCGGCGTCCTCAAAATCCTCCTCGTCCTCGTCATAATCACCGTTTTCGATTTCGCCGCCATCTTCCTCAGACGCAGAGGCTGGATCAGGGACAGGCGGAGGCGCTGGCGGGATTTGTCTCGCTGGGCTTTGAGCCGCAGGTGCAGGTGCAGGTGCAGGTGCAGGTTTCGGTTTAGCCATTCCTTTGGGAAATAGACCCGTTCGAGACAACGAATCCGAGAACACGCCCGAAAGGTTCGATTGAGTTTTTGACACCGTGCCGACAATGTCGCGTTCGGCCTTGTTGATTTCCTCGATTATCTTTAGGGCTTTATCGACCACGCCTTCCAGCCAGCCAAAATCACCAGCGTGGGAATTCATGAATGCATTGGCGTCGCGCATGAGTTTCTGCGATCCATTGCGAACAGCGGCGGAGTCAAACCCGCCCCTGCCATTGATCATTGATTCAATTTCGCTGATCAGTCGCGCAATATCGCGAAGCTGGACTTCCTGGCGATGCTCTTTGATCTCCTCTTCGTCGACAACAGGCATAAGATCGTCAAGCCGCACCCCGAGCGACTTGGCAATCAGCGCCATGGTGCGGAACGTTCCGTCTTTTTTCGAGGTCTCGATCTCGGAAAGGTATCCAGGGCTGATGCCGGCTTCGCGGGCCAGTTCCACCGCCTTCAGCCCCCGATGCAACCGCCAGACCCTAACGGGGTGTTCGCCACTGGCAATACGATGCACGACTTTGGAAGGAATAAGCGCCAGCCTGTTGGTTTCGCTTCTGATAGCGTCAGCAGCGGCATCGATCCCGGTGCCTCGGCGGGCTTTTTCCATCAGCGCTTCGAAATCCCCATGAGGCAATGCGGCAAAGATCGGATTGCCATCATTGTCGTGAATTATCTGTACCAGATTATCGGTGTCGGATTGGTTTTGGTCGGTCATTCCGAATCGTCCTCATGCAAACTATCGATCACATCGATGAGAGAAACCACTGTAATTTTGTCGTCGAGCGCAACGACAAAGTCTCCGGTTTTTGAGAACGGCGCCAGGCAGAAATTTGCCGACGTTCCGAGCGGCAGGGTACCGGGGATATGCACCGCCTCGGGGGCAGGCTTGGCTTTGGCTTGGTCTGGTGATTTTAAAATCAACTCGGCGGTGTTTTCAGTATCTTTGTTGTTCGTTTCGTCAGCATCCGCATTCTGGGCGCCATCATCATCAGCAGGTGATTGTGTGTCGGGTTTTATCCCCGCCGCCGCGGCGATATCACGTTCGGCGCACAGTGCATCATAGGTGCTGGCAAGTTTATCGATGGTTTCGATCGCCCGGCCACGCTCGCCTGTTTTAAGCATCAACAGCGCCCGCATGGCTTCAAGGCTGTAAGCCACCTCGGTCATCGAATATAATACGGCATCGCGTCGCCCGCCTCTTGAAAGACATTCTCAAAAGCCCTTTAAACGGGCGACTGTCCCAATCGTCAACCCTTTGAGCACACTCAAGGTTCGCTGTCAGCGAAAATTATCTTCCCAGACCTTATACGGGGCCGGTTAAATCCACAAAATGTGTTTTGTTCCAGGGCAGGCCGGAAATTTTATCTGATTGGAGACCTTTTAGAAGAACGACGCGATGAGAAAAGCGGCGAGAAACAGCGTCATCCACAGTGCCATGCTGCCTGTTGGCCATGTCTGGGCCAGAATGCCGTCGGGACCGTGATGTTTATAGAGCGCGGTGACAAATCGCACCGCGGCACGGGTGGTGCGGTCAACCGTTCGCCCCCACGCCCTTGTAGTGGTCGTATCGAATTCCCGCGCAATCGCCCGTCCCAGGCCGCGCCAGAACCAGTCAAAATCAAGAGTGATCGTCAGGGTGCGCTTGAGCATGCCGAGCAGGAGGAAAAATGCCAGGCCCGAGAACAACAAAAGCTGAAGCTGGAAAATCACCTTGCTGGCCTTATAGGGCACATAGTCGACATTGAAGGGCAGTAGGGCATAAAGCAGCTGGGGGAAGATGCCGAGTCCGATGGAGAGCGCCGCCATGATATACATGGCGATGCGCATGTTCTGGGGCGGTTCCGGTGGGCGCAGGCCCGAGTCTTTCTGGAAGAATACAAACCAGGGGAACTTGATGCCGGCGTAAAGAAAAACCCCGCTCGAAGCCGCCGCCAGCAGCAGGTAAACAATCATCAAATTCTCATCCGCCGCCGCCTGGCTGACCATGGATTTGGATATGAACCCCGAGGTCAGCGGGAAGGCCGAAAGCGACAGGGCGCCGATAATGCCGCAAATGGTGGTGATCGGCATGGTTCGGAACAGCCCGCCAAGATCGGTGCATTTGCGTTTTCCGGTCTGGTAGAGCACCGCGCCGGCGCTCATCAAGAGCAGCGCCTTATAGATAATGTGGGAAAAGGCGAGAGCCGCGGCGCCGTTCAGCGCCAGTTCGGTGCCGATGCCGATGCCAACCATCGTGAAACCCATCTGGTTGACGATCGTATAGGCCAGGATGCGGCGCATGTCGTTTTCCAGAATAGCGTAGACGATGCCGTAAAACACCATGTAAAGGCCAACATAGACGAGAATTTCCTCGCCGGGAAAGCCGCGTATCAGCACATAAACCGCAGTCTTGGTGGTAAATGCCGACAAAAACACCATGCCCGACCACGAGGCTTCGGGGTAGGCGTCCGGCAGCCAGGCCGAAAACGGCGGTGCGCCCGCATTGATCAAAAACCCGGCCAAAATGAGCCAGCGCGGCAGGGAGTTGGCCTCCATGGCGGTGAAGGTGAGGTTGCCGGTGGTGGCGATTTCCCCGGCAATGCCGGCCATCAGCACCACCCCGCCAAGCAGGTGGACAATGGCGTAACGCTGGGCCGATTTTGCCGCTCCGGGCTGGGTGCTTGACCAGATGATCAAGGTCGAGGCCACGGCCATCACTTCCCAGAATATGAAGACAGTGAGCAGATCGCCGGCGAAGACCACGCCAACCGCCGAGCCGGCATAAACAAATGCGGCGGTCAGTTCCATCACCCGGTCCTGGCGCAGGGCGTACAGGCCGCCGATCGCGGTCATCAGGGTAAACACCGTGGCGAACAACCGGCTGATCGCATCGGCTTTGACCGGGGTCAACTCGTAGCCCAGATAGGACAGCGTCAGGACCGGCCCGTCCGGCAGACCCCAGACCAGGGCCAGCGCCACAAGGGGGGCGGCAACAATGATGGTCGAGCGCGCCTGGCCCTTGACGAACGGCAGCAAGAATCCGGCAGCGATGAGAACCAGCCCCGGCGGGATGACGAGATCAGCGATCATAATAAGTGTCCGGTTGTTTCAAGACGGCGCCAAGTGCCTTGGAGCCGATCACAAGGACGACGCAGGAGATAAAGCCGAACCAGGCTCCAAAACCGAGCGTGCCATCGATGCCGAATTTCGAAACCCGGTCGATGAAGAGCTCGGCGATAACCGTGAGTGCCAGAACCGCCAATGATCCGATCCATATTATGCGAATGGTGTCGGGGCGAACCAGCCAGTGATCGGGGGAGGGTTTTTTCTCTGCCATCATTTCTTCCTATTGCCCGGCCAGCGATGCGGCGAGATCAAAGGGCACGTCGGGGAAAAAGAACATCGCCACGGTGCCGATAGCGGTGGCTGTCAGCGCCAGAACAATGGGGAAGGGGGCCTCGCCATGAGGTTTCTTGCCATCTTTGGGTTCATCCGGCGCGTACATGAATGCTCGATAGATGATCGGCATGAAATAGGCCGCATTGAGCATGGTCGAGAGGAAAATCACCCCGACGGCCACCCAGTTGGCGCTGCTCATGGCGCCGGACAGAATGAACCATTTGGACACAAATCCCGCCGTTGGTGGAATACCGATCATCGATAGCGCGCCGATGGCAAAAGCAACCATGGTCCACGGCATGCGCCGGCCGATGCCTTTCATCTGGCTGATCTCGGTGAGGTGGGCGGCGGTATAGATCGAGCCGGCGGCAAAAAAGAGGGTGATCTTGGAAACCGCGTGAGCAACGATATGTAGCGCCGCGCCAACGATCGAAATCGGTGTCAATATAGCGGCGGCAAGGACCACATAAGACAACTGGCTGATAGTCGAATAGGCCAGCCGCTTTTTCAGGTTGTCCTGGCGTAAAGCCACAAGGGACGCGGCAATGACGGTGAAGCCGGCAACATAGGTCAGCCAGTCGCCGGCGCCAGTCTCGGCCAGATAATCGACGCCGAAAATGTAGACGATAACCTTGACCACGGTGAACACGCCGGCCTTGACCACCGCCACCGCATGCAGCAGAGCGGAAACCGGCGTCGGCGCCACCATGGCGGCGGGCAGCCAGAAGTGGAACGGCATCAGCGCCGCCTTGCCGATGCCGAACATGAACAGCGCCAGCAACACCGCCACCAGCGGGCCCTCAACCGCGCCGCGCAGCACACCGCCGGTAGTAAAATCGACCGTGCCGGTTGCAACCCCGGTCCAGATGATCGCCGGCAGCAGCAGGCCCATGGAAGTGCCGAGCAGGATCAGCAGATAGATGCGCCCCGATCGCTTGGCATTTTCGTCGCCCTTGTGGGTGACCAGCGGGTAGGTCGATAGCGTCAGGATTTCGTAGAAAAGGAACAGCGTGATCAGATTGGCCGAAAAGGCGACGCCGATGGCCGAGGCGATGGCGACGGCGAACAGGACGTAGAACTGGGTCTGGCGCGGTTCGGAATTGCCGCGCATATAGCCGATCGAATAGATCGAATTGACAATCCACAAGGTCGAGGCCACGGCGGCGAAGATCATACCAAGCGGCTCGACCGCAAAGCCGATTTCGATGCCGGGGCCGATGGCATCCAGCACCGAGGCCATCAGCGCCATCACAGTGGCAAAGAGCGCCACCGACGTTACCAGGGTAACCGCTTCGCGCAAATTGGGATTGCGTCCGGTTAAGGCAATCAGCCCGGCGCCGATTGTTGGAATGACAAGGGCGAGCCAGATGAGATCAGTATCGTTCATTGCCCGACCCCCGGCACCAGAGTTCCCGGTTCGATGCCTGCCGCCAGAACCTCAGCGGCGCGCTGGGCCAGCCCCGCGGTCAGATCGGCATCGAGGCCGAAATATACCGTCGCGGCAGTCAGCACCCAGGTCACGGCGATCATCTCCGCAGGGGGGGCACGACCCTCGATGACGGTTTTTGAAGGCTCGCGGAACCAGGCGATTTCAACGATGCGGCCGACATAGACCACCGCGATCAGCGACGAAATTACGATAAGGAATGCCAGCCACCACCAGCCGTTTTCAAGCGCGCCGGCAACCAGATACCATTTGGATACAAAGCCCGCGGTGCCCGGAACACCGATGAGCCCCAGTCCGGCAATGACGAATGCGGCCATGGTCCACGGCATTTTGCGACCAATGCCGGCGAGATCTTCGATTTTTGCGCCACCGATGCGGTAAACAATGCAGCCCACGGCAAGGAACAGCGCCCCCTTGATGAGCGCATGGTTGAACAGATGGGCAATGCCGCCGGTCAGCCCGGTCTGGTTGGCCAGCGCGATGCCAAGGGTGATGTAACCCACCTGGGCCACCGAGGAGTAGGCCAGAAGGCGCTTCAGGTTGGACTGGAACACCGCCACGATAGAGGCGCCGAACATGGCCGCGACCGACAGCACCAACAGGACCACGGTCACCGGAATTTCGCTGAATACGTAGGCGCCGCCGAAGACGGTGTAGAAAAACCGCAACAGCAGATAGATCGCGACCTTGGTAGCGGTCGAGGCCAGAAAGGCCGATATTGCCGAAGGGGCATAGGTGTAGGCATTGGGCAGCCAGGCATGCAGCGGAAACAATGCCAGCTTCAGACTGATGCCCACGGTGATGAAGGCCAGCGCCGCCGCAACCGATCTGGTGTGTTCGATCTGGGGCAGCCGTTGGGCGATGTCGACAAGGTTCAAGGTTCCGGTCATCACAAACAGGAGGCCGACGCCGATGACATAAAACGACGCACCGATGGTACCGACGATCAGGTATTGATAGGCTGACAGCACCGCCCGCCGGTCGCGGCCCATGGCGATGAGGCCATAGGTCGCCAGTGATGAAATCTCCAGGAACACGAAGACATTGAAGGCATCACCGGTGATCAGGATGCCCAGGAGGCCGGTAAGGCACAATAGATACAGCGAATAGGTCCAGCCAAGCTTGTCCTCGTCAATTTCAGAGGCAAGGGATCGCGGGGCGTAGGTGATGACCAGCGCCGCCATGATCGAGACCAGAACCAGCATATAGGCATTGACGATATCAACGCGGTATTCGATGCCGATCGGTGGCGCCCAGCCGCCGAGTTCGTACGAAATCGTGCCGGTGGCCTGGACCTGAAACAAAAGGGCAAATGCGATGACCGGCATGGCCCAGCTGACGCCAAGCGATATGATCCAGGCCGGGCCCCCACGGCGAACCAGGGCGGCAAATACCGCTCCGAGCAGCGGCACGACGACCTGAAGCGCCGGAAGATGCTCCATGATATTCATTGCTCGTCGCCATCGGCAAAGATTTCGTCTTCCTCAATGGTGCCGTAGGCTTCGTTGATGCGCACGACAAGCGCACGACAATGGCGGTGAGAATGAGCACATGAGGCAAGGGGTTGGCGTATACGCTAAAGCCCTCAGCGATGATCGGCGGGGTGCCGCCTAGAATTTTGCCGGGACTGAGATACAGCAGATAAACCGAGGTTTGAAAAAGACCCAGGCCAACAAGTTTTTTCACCATATTGCCACGGGCAACGACTATATAAAGCCCTGAAACCATGAGGAAAATGGTGATCCAATAGTTATAGTTCGACAGAATTTCATTGACGATATTCATCGGCGCCCCCGCCCGGCAAAGGCATAAAATATCGCCAGCATTGTCGATGAAACCGTTACCAGAACCCCGGCTTCAACCAGAAAAATTCCCCATTCCTGGCCGTGGGCCTGGTCGGCGGCGAAGTTGGAATAGTCCAGATAATTCGCCCCGGTAAAAAACCCCGCGACACCGACACCGGCAAAAATCAACACCCCCATGGGCACCAATGCCTCCACCAGCGCCGGCGGTACCAGGCGCTTGGTTGGGGCAAGGCCAAAAATGATGGCGTACAAAATGATCGCGGCAGCAGCGATGACCCCGGCCTGAAATCCACCCCCGGGCCCGTAGTCACCATGAAACTGCACATAAACCGCAAACAGCAGAATAAAGGGCAGAAAAAATTTGGTCGCAACCCGGAGAACGACATCAAGACGCATGGCGGCGTTTCCTATTTATCGCTTTGCGGCCGAATGGCGCGTTTCAGGAGAAGAAGGACGGCAATGCCGGCGGTGAAAACCACGGTCGTTTCCCCAAGCGTGTCAAAACCGCGATAGCTCGACAAAACCGAAGTCACGACGTTGGCAACGCCGGTGTCGGGGATGGAAAGGGCCAGGTAATCTCCGCCGGGGCCGGCATGCATGGGGGTATCGGCGATGCCGAACGGCGGCAGGCCGAAGGTGCCGTAGATCAGCGCCGCGCCGGTCACCACTGCCACGAAAAGCGGTAGGATGGGCGTGTGGGTCGGCACGGTTTCTTCTGATTTTGTCAGATGCAAGGTGCCGAGCATCAGCACGGTTGAAATCCCGGCGCCAACCGAGGCCTCGGTCATCGCCACATCGACCGCGTCAAGCACGATCAGAACCGACGCCATGAGAAAGCTGTAAATTCCGCCAAGCACGACCACGGCAAACAGGTTGCGCAACCGGACGATGCCGATGGTGATGGCCGCCATCAAGGTCAGCAGCACCATGTTTATCAGGGCTTCTATGGTTTGGACCCTCCGGGATTGAGGCGGTTCTTGATACGGGCCATCGGAACAAGGTCCGTTACCGGTACCACGGCGTCCTCGGCGGCCATTTCGATGAGCTTGCCCTTCCCCGGGATGCTGACCAGAGGATGCATTTTGTCCTGAAGCGCCGCGCGCGCCAGGGCGTGAGTGGCAACCGCGCCGGTGAAGAGCAGCACGCCAAGAATGATGATGAGTTTGGCCGCCACCAGCGTGGGCCCCGCCTGCAGGACCATGCCCGCGATCAGGAGGCCGGCGCCCAGGGTATCGCTCAGCGAGCCGGCATGCATGCGGGTGAACACATCGGGCATGCGAACAAGACCTATGGCGCCGACGAGATAGAAAAACCCGCCAGCCACAAGCAGGATCCAGCTCAAGCCGTCGATCACCCCATTTATCACCATGGCCGCCATCAGGTTTCGGTCTCTTCGTCTTCGCCGCCATGGGCCAGGCTGCCGTAGCGGAAATACTTTAAAACCGCCAGGGTGCCGATGATGTTGAGCAACACATAAGTCAGGCCAAGGTCGAGAAACTCCGGTCGACCGGTCATGAAACCAAATAGGGCAAGCAGCAAAATAGCGCCGGTCCCCACCGAGTTTGCCGCCAGCAGCCGGTCAAATACGGTCGGGCCTTTCAGGGCCCGCCAGACGGTGAGGGTCAAAGCCAGCAACACGGCGATTATGGCGACGGCAAACATCATGGGGTGCCTCTTTCGAACCAGCTGACCCGGCGATCCATTTCGCCATTGGCCAGCTCCGCGGTGGTTTCGCGGGTCAACCCGTGAACCAGGATCGTTTTGTTCCGGGAGGAAACCTCTACCGAAATCGTAGCGGGGGTCAGGGTGATCGAATTGGCGAATGTCGTCAGGCCCACGGCGGTTTTCTGCGTTGCCTTGACCAAGGCCATAGTCGGTGAAATCGGAAGGCGAGGATCGAGCACGATGCGGGCCACGTTCAGCGCGGATTTGACAATTTCTACCAGTAGCCATGACCAATAGATCAGGCTGCGTGGTATCAGCCCGATCGGATGGCTTTCCTGGTCGGCAAAGCCCATATGACGGGCGATCAGCGCCACCGCGACGGCCATAACCACACCGGAGCCAACGAGCCACAACCCGTAGTGACCGGACAAAATCAGCCAGAAGATGAACATCGAAAGGGCGATGATCGCAGTCCGCATATTCGCAACCCTTGCTCTGTCGCCCCTCCGGCCCCGATTGCGTTACCAATGGGCCCGAATTTGCACGTGTTGTTTCTGTGGCCGACGCCCGCCAAACTTCGAACCGAAAACATCGAATTGGCGCAATGCTCGGGGGTATTCATTAAGGTCGTATTAACCGTGATTGCAGAATCGCCGCCGCGTGATTTTATCCAAAGGGCGACGGTGTTCGTATTTGTCAATATGCGTAAAAGACGGAAACAGGAACTGAGCGTTGGTATCAATAAATACTGGTATTCGTTGCTTGTCAGCAATTCTGCAATAACAGATATTCTGGCGCAGAACTCATTTTCAATCTCTGCGATTAAAACGAACTATGTAAATGTCGAACACTCATAGAAAAACAAGGAAAGAAAAGATGATAGTCATAATTCGACTAGTTAATTTTATTTGCTATTAAAAATAAAATCGAATGATACGAAATTACATATTTCAACTAATCTAGAACTGAAAGTTTATATCAGCATGAAGTAAAAATACCTCGTTCAGGAACATTCTTGCCAAATGTCGCAGCAAATTTTATATATCCTGAATAGGTGTTCGATTTACCGATTCGGGATTTATTCCGAGCAACTCACCTACTGTGCGTGGGGTTACGGAAAGTAAATTCTTCGATTTAATTAGGAAAAAAGTATAATTGGCCATTTTTGTTATTGACAGATCAATTGTAAGGTAACAAAACTTGGCAGTGATTTGTAGCCGTGCAACGCGTGACAAATTCTGATTTGACAAATTCGATGTAAACAGATATTCGCCCAGTTGTTTGGAAAATCGCTATCAGCAACGAACTGACCATATTGGTCACCTATACCAATGTGCTCGACAACTTAGCAAGAAAAAAGGGGTCCAAAAAATGACCGAAGCAGCCGAAAAAGAAGGTCTGATTGATCTGGCGGCAGATATCGTTGCCGCTTATGTCAGCAAGAACACCGTTCCTGCCGCTGAACTTCCAGCATTGATCAAAGATGTTTTTGGTGCACTGGATCATGTCGCAAATCAACCGGCGGAAGTGGTCGAACCGGAATTGAAACCGGCAGTATCCATTCGCCGTTCGGTGACACCGGATCATATTATCTGTCTTGAAGATGGTAAGAAATTCAAGTCCTTAAAGCGTCACTTGCGAACCCATTATGACCTTAGCCCTGAAGATTATCGGGAAAAATGGGGCCTGGCGCATGACTATCCTATGGTGGCACCGAATTACGCCCGGGC
>QILX01000323.1 GCA_003232175.1 Hyphomicrobiales bacterium
CGTGACAAGACGCTGGATCGTGACGGCAACACCCTTTCGTGGCGGGCATTGACAACCGGCAACTTTGGCGGGTTCGATATGGTTCTGGATGACGCCGATGCGGGCACGTTGAGCCTTGATACTCCGCTGGTGAAATTCGAGCAGGCAATATCGGATATCGGATATGAGGACGCGCTTTATGATGCCTCCGGCAACTTGCCGCGCTTTGTCAAAGCCTTTCGCCTGCCGACAAGCAACACCCACCGCAGCCTGAGCTTCAGCCGCAAAATTTCCCTGAAGGGGACCGGCGACAACCCGATCTATATCCGCCTGACCCAAGAGGACGGCACCCGCGCCTGGACCAGCCCGATTTACGTCTATCGCTGAGCGCCTGGCGTCCCTGCCGAGAACCCGTTTGGCAAATCACAAGAAAGGAATTGATGATGAATTCCGGCGAAAGGAAATCCGAACCCTTTGCACTGGTCGATCTGCCTGCCGCGCGCAGCCGGAACAAGCCACGCAGGCAAGGTTTTACCATGATGATCGACTGGGGCATCCCCCTGGGGCGTCAGCGCGACATTCTGGAATTTGGTGCGCGCTTTGTGGATTTCGCCAAGATCGCGGTGGGAACCTCGCGGTTCTATGAGGAATCCGTGCTGCTGGAAAAGCTGGCCCTTTACAAATCGTATCAGATCCGCCCGTTTCTGGGCGGCCAGTTCGAGGAATATGTGCTTGCCACCAGCGGCAAGGGGGCCTTGCGCCCGTTCCTGCAAGAGGCGGTGCGTCTGGGGTTTGAAACCGTCGAAATCTCGGACAATTGCGTGCCGCTCAGTCCGGACGAGCGCCAGGAACTGATCGAAATGGCTGTTGATCTTGGCCTGGTAGGTGTTTGGCGAGGTGGGATCGAAATCGGATCAGACTTCAGTGGGCGTTCTGATCGAACAGGCCGAGCTCAGGCAGGGCCTTTGATATGACGCGGGTGCTGTTTGAGGTGCCGGGACCATGGGTGTCGGGCACGTCCATGTCGGAAATCCATGATCTTAAGAAAACCCTGATCGGGGAGTTCGGCCCGGACGTGAATATTGCCAACGTGATGCTGGATGATGTTCTGGAGACAGAGGCACTTCGCTGTGGTCTGGGTGTTGTCGGGCCAAAACCGCGCGACTGAGCCGGCCCTTTGCTTAGGAAGACCCCCGGCATCAGTATGACACGCACAAAAGGTCGGGGCCTCTGGCATAAATCGGCCCTATGTTGCCCCCACCATCACGGTGGTATCGTGACGGCGACCGGCATCAGCATCCGCACATATATCGACGTCCAGTGGCACGGGGACGATACCCGATCTTGATGCGGATTGTGAAAAGTTCAACCGCTCCGGAAAGCCCCTACCCAGCCAATACGTTTTGACGTTGAACCCCAAGCCCCTGGATGCCCAGTTCGATCCTGTCGCCGGGTTTCAGGTATGTTTCCGGCTTCTGCCCCATGCCAACACCCGGCGGCGTGCCGGTGGAAATGATGTCACCCGGATGCAGGCTCATGAATTGCGACAGGTGACTGATCACGTTCGCTACACCGAAATGCATGGTGGTTGTAGTGCCGTCCTGATAGCGGTGCCCGTTCACCTCAAGATACATCGCCAGATTTTGCGGATCAGGAACCTCGTCCCGGCTCACGAGCCAGGGGCCAATGGGGCCGAACGTGTCGCAGGATTTCCCCTTGATCCACTGGCCCGAACGGTGCAGCTGGAAATCGCGCTCTGACAGATCATTGACCACACAATAGCCCGCTACATGATCCAGCGCATTCGCCTCGTTCACATATTTGGTGTGTTTACCAATGATCACACCCAGCTCAACCTCCCAGTCAGATTTGACTGAGCCCCGCGGTATTTCCACGTTATCATTGGGGCCGCAAATGGCGGACGTGGCCTTGGCAAAAATTATCGGCTCGGCGGGCAAATCCATACCGGCTTCGGCGGCGTGATCGGCGTAGTTCAGCCCAATGCAGATGAATTTACCGACCTGACCGACGCAGGGCCCAAGGCGCAGATCGCCCGTGGCCAGGGGCAGATCCGCATGGTCCAGACCGCGCAATCTGGCAAATGAGCCATCGCTCAGATCACTTCCGGAAATATCGGCAATCACACTGGACAGGTCACGGATATTTCCGTCAGCATCCAGAATGCCGGGCTTTTCGTCGCCCGCGGGGCCAAAGCGTAAAAGTTTCATGTCAAATCCTTTCTCAGACCGCCCAGCCACCGTCAATGGTGTGGGTTTGTCCGGTGGTGAACCCGCTTTCATCACTGGCCAGATACACGGCCAGCGCTGCGATTTCATCGGCGTGGCCAACACGGCCCATGGGCTGACGGGCAACAAAATCCTTCAGAGCCTGATCGTAATCCCCGGTGGCACGCAGGCGTTCATGCAAGGACGGGCTGTCAACGGTGCCGGGGCAGATCGCGTTGCAGCGAATACCACGGGTGACATAATCAGCGGCAATCGCCTTGGTCATGCCGATCACCGCTGCCTTTGAAGCGCCATAGACAAAGCGGTTTGGCACCCCCTTGAGGCTTGAAACGATCGAGGACATGTTGATGATCGAGCCGCCACCTTTTTCCAACATTTCCGGCAGGGCGGCGCGGCACAGGCGATACATGGCCTTGACGTTCAGATCGAACGAGAAATCCCAGGCGTCCTCGTCGCATTCCAGAATACTACCGGCATCGACAAAGCCGGCGCAATTGAACAACACGTCCAGCGGGCCGGTGGTGTCAATGGCCGCCGCCACAGCATCGCGGTCGGTGACATCCAGTTTCAGCGTGGTGATGCCGTCGATTGCATCAAGCTCGACCAGTGCGGCCCCATTGATGTCGCTGGCAAATACCTGTGCGCCCTCGCGCGCAAACATCAGGGCCGTTGCGCGACCGATACCCTGGCCAGCGGCGGTGATCAGTGCGATTTTTCCGGCCAGGCGGCCGTTATTGTTTGTCATGCTATTTCCCTTCGTGCGAACCGGATTGATGTAATGGAAAGTATCTTTGTCTTGTTTTTAATCGCCGGCATCTTCTTGCAATCGCCGGCATTTCGCGCGCAACCTGCCTTTAGTGGCTATCGCGCGGCATTCCCTTGGATTGCACGATGCGCTGATATTTCACGGCAGGTTTCAGCACCATGCCCTGATCAAGCTGGTCAACGATCTGGCGCTGGATTTCCTGCCACGGGGTCTGATGGTCCGGAAATGCAAACCCGTTTTGGGCTGCCAGTTCGGTACGGCGCGCATCAAGATCAGAGGCGTGGATCAGCATGTCCACCGAACCCGCTTTCAGATCAATCCGGATCATGTCTCCGGTTTGCAGCAACGCCAGCCCGCCCATCACCGCCGCCTCGGGCGCGGCATTTAGAATAGAGGGTGACCCGGAGGTTCCTGATTGGCGCCCGTCGCCGATACAGGGCAATTCGGTTATGCCGCGCCGGATCAGAGCGGCGGGGGGCTGCATGTTGACCACTTCAGCGCCGCCCGGATAGCCGACCGGCCCCGCCCCCCGGATTACAAGAATGCAGTTTTCGTCGATGTGCAGGTCCGCGTCGTCAATCCGCAGGTGATAATCTTCCGGCCCCTCAAAAACGATCGCCCGACCCTCAAACGCCTCTGGATCATCGGGGTTTGACAGATAGCGCCGACGGAACTCATCCGAAATCACCGAAGTTTTCATGATCGCACTGTCAAAAAGATTGCCACGCAAATTCAGAAAACCGGCGGCGGGCATCAGCGGTCGGGCAAAGGGGCGGATCACATCATGATCAACGACCTTCGCCCGGCCATAGGTCTGGGCCATGGTTTTGCCGTCGATTGTTGCGGCGTCGGGATTGGGCAGAGCCCCCGCCTTCAGCAACTCGGACATCACCCCGGGCACCCCGCCCGCCGCGTGAAAATCCTCGGCCAGGTACTTGCCTGCCGGTTGCAGATCAACAATCAGCGGAATGTGGTGGCCGACCGATTGCCAGTCATCATTGGTAAGCTCCAGCCCCAGATGGCGCGCGATGGCGATCAGATGAATGGGCGCATTGGATGACCCACCAATGGCCGAATTCAGCACGATGGCGTTTTCAAATGCAGCGCGGGTCATGACATCGGCGGGCTTCAGATCCTGACGCACGATTTCTACCGCGCGCCGCCCGGTGGCGTGGGCCATCTGCCCACGTTCACGGTATGGCGCCGGAACCGAGGCACAACCCGCAAGGCTCATCCCCAACCCTTCGGCCAGGCAATTCATCGACAGCGCGGTGCCCATGGTGTTGCAATGCCCCACCGACGGAGACCCCGCCGCGACAATCTCCATGCATTGTTCGTAGCTGATTTCCCCGGTGGCCAGCTTTTGGCGCGCCTCCCAGATAATGGTCCCCGAACCGATGCGCCTGCCGTTGAGCCGGCCATTCAGCATCGGCCCGCCGGAAAAAACAATGGCCGGTATGTTGACGGTTGCCGCCGCCATCAGACAGGCCGGGGTGGTTTTGTCACAGCCGGTGGTCAGCACCACGCCGTCAAGCGGATAGCCAAACAGAACTTCCACCAGCCCAAGATAGGCCAAATTGCGGTCCAGCGCCGCCGTCGGGCGTTTGCCGGTTTCCTGCAGCGGATGGACCGGAAATTCCAGCGGCACGCCGCCCGCGTCGCGAATACCGTCCTTGATCCGGCTGGCCAGTTCCAGATGATGACGGTTGCACGGCACCAGATCGCTGCCGGTCTGGGCAATGCCGATGATGGGCCGGTTCGACTGAAGCTCGTCACGGGTCAGCCCGAAATTCAGATAGCGTTCAAGGTGCATGGCCGTGACATCCGGGTTATCCTTGTCGTCAAACCAGGACCGGCTGCGCAGGGGCTTTGCGCCCGGTTTTTGCTGTTTCATTCTGAATCACCGTCCAAATTCAAAGGGTCTGCTTCAAAGGGCCAGATCGGGCGCGGTATGTTCTTGAAATCCAGCTGACTGAAGTCAGGCTGGGACACCCCGGGCGTTGCGACGTAATATTGTTTGCTTACCAGATCGGCAAAAACATCGGTGTGTTTATAAAGGTTTTTGACACCGATAACCTGCTTGTCGTCCAGCGTGATACCGTGCGACAGGAAAAAACCCGGTGAATAGACGTTTGTACGGTTGCTGGTCAGAACAATATCCACGCCCTGACATTTCAGCACGGCAACATCGCCGATGAACACTTCGGCCATGCCGTCGTTTTCCTGCCAGCAGTCGCGTTTCAGGAAGGTGATTTCAGCCTCGATATCAAGGGGCGGGCCAGACTGGGGTTCGGATTTTCCGCCTATGCGCAGAAAGGATCGCGCACCAACCCCCATCTGAAAACAGGTCTCGATCGCCGCCGGATCCCAGATCGGGCCGAATGTTGCCGGGCGAATACCCGCATCAAGAAAGGCGCGCACCATATGGCAGGTATCGCCGGGGGCACCGCCACCGGTCTGGTCTGACACATCCGCCAGCAAAACAGGCTTTCCGACGGATTTGGTGGCTGCCTCTATAGCCTCGTCCATCGGCGTGAATTCCAGCGCCGCCACCTTTCTGATCCGGTAAAAATGTCGGCCGAATTTTTGTGCAACGGCACTGGCCAAAGCCGGATCGCCATCTGAAATCGCCAACATCTTAGCCCCGGCGATGGAAACATCCGCCCAGGGAAAACCATGGTTCAACGACAGAGACAATATCCCGTCTTTCCCTTCCGCCTCGACCATTTCAGCCATAAAGGCCTTCATCGGACCTTCGGGTGTTGTCGGAAAAATACCCATGGTTTTACAATCAAACAGACACATTTCCGGATGAATTTCACCTGACACGGTTTTCTCCATCAGATCAAAAAGGTCCTGTGCGCGCTCATTATGATCTATATGCGGATAGGTTTTGAAAAACACGATGATATCCGCAACATCCAGCAGGGTCTGGTCAATATGCGCATGCAAGTCCAGCTCGATACCGATTTTAGTTTCTTCCCCGACGATCTTGCGCACCCTCGCCACGAGGTCCGCTTCGCAATCTTCATAGCCATCCGCAACCATCGCCCCGTGAAGATACAAAAGAACCATATCCACGGGGGCGCAATTGCGTAAATCGTCCAGAATTCTATCGCGCAGCTGCTCATAGGTGAAACGCGATACCGTCCCAGCGGGCGGAGCAAATGTGTGAATACTCTCACAGACTTCCCAGCCGCGTGCTTTGGCATTTTCCAACCAAAGCCTGGCCGGTCCCGCCCAGGGAGTGACGGGGGCCGCCGCAATATCACCTTCGTTCCAAAAACCACCTTCAAAAACGGCTATTCCGGCAGGATAAGTTGCAAAAGTATTGGACTCGGTTCCAAAAGAGGAAATGAAGATTTTCATTGGTCGCACAAACTCCAAGAACTGCCGGGAAATTCCAGCTAAATTATATCCGACAAGAGTTCCGTTTCAAGTTGGCTACATTTCGTCAGGTAAAACTATAGGACGCCTGATCAGTATTTCAGCTCGACGGTTTCGAACTGTGTCTGACGTTCGGGGTGAGCTTCGATCGGTCGTGTGTCTGGCATCTGATTGTAGCCTTTGCGACGCCACGGGCCGGTATGCTGTTCAGATAACAAGGCCCACATCGGTCAGGGCAAACGCATATGACCTATGACGCTTGGAATGCTGTGGTCATTTTTTGGCGCGGTACCGCAGTCAGTTCTCTACGACAATGACAGATGTCTGGTCGCAAAGATCATGCCGGATGGCAAGGGCGTGCTGGCACGAGACCACGTACACATGTTCCTGTCGGTGCCACCGCATCTGGCGATCTCGACGGTGATGCAACGGATTAAGGGCCGCTCGTCGCGGCGTATCCAGATGGAGTTTCCGGAACTACGCAAGCGCTATTGGGGCAGGCGTTTTTGGGCCCGTGGATATTTCTCAACTACCAGCGGAAATGTCTCCGACGATGTCATACTTCAGTATCTGGAATTGCATTCCAAACGCGATGCTACCGGCATCAGCCGGTAGTGGTTCACTTCAGATCATTTTCCCCACAGCTTAAGGTCAGGTTGGCGACTTCATGCCGATTAATAATGTCCAAGCCGGTTTAGCTGATAGAAATTCGCGATCTGGAGGG
>QILX01000109.1 GCA_003232175.1 Hyphomicrobiales bacterium
AGGACAAAAAGTACGTACGCCCACAAAACCCCCTCGGTCAGACCCCTCCAGCGGCCCAGTTTTACCGGCCGTGCGGCAATCGAGGCGGCGACAACGGCATAGTCCTTGCCGCGCAGGGCGAAATTCTGCAAGGCGATGCCGCCGATGGCGACCAGGCCGATCAGCATCGATAGAACCGCGACCTCGGAAAGGATCGAAGGCCCGGCGCCGGCGAGTTTCTGATAGATCAAAGTCGGCAGCACCAGATAACGTCCCGGAATGCCCAAAAAGGCCGGGATGCCGAAATTGCCGATGCAGGACACAAAAACCAAAGCCACTCCGGCGATCATCGCCGGGCGGGTCAGGGGCAGAACGATGGTGCGCAGGACCGTCAGGGAACCGGCGCCATTGGACAGCCCGGCCTCGATAAGCTCGCGCGGCAGCGCGCGCAAGCCCGCCCGCATGGCCAGAAACACGAGCGGCGCATAGTGCACGCCCAGAAGCAGCATGATGCCCCATTTTGAGTAGAGCGGGTTCGGCGTGCCGATGGGAGGCGCGATCCCCAGCATCTTCAAAAGCGGGCTGGCCGGTCCGACAATCTGCAACCACGACAAGGCCATGACCTGAGGCGCGATCATCACCGGCAAAACAAAACACAGGACAAACAGGCTGCGGGCCCGCAGGTCGGACATGGCCACCGCCAGGGCAACGACGATGCCCAGCACCGTGGCGAGCAGGGTTCCGCCGATTGCGACCTCCAGGGAGTTTCGAAAAGCCACCCAGGTCGTGGGACTGTCAAAAATTTTTCTGGCCGCAAGGGTCGAAAACTGGCCGTCGGGAAGAACCGCCTCCCACATGAGACGGGCCAGAGGCAACAAAGACAAGATGGCGATAACACCGCATAAAACAACGAATAGGCGGACTTCCGTCCGCCTAAACGCCGTTAGAATACTGGTGCCGGGCCAGGTGGTTTCAGCCACCAAATGTCTCGGCGAAGCGCTCCTTGTCGCTGGCGCCGTTGGTGAGAACCGCATTGGTATCGATCGGCATCAGCTTGATCGGCGTGCCTTCGGGCAGCCAATCGGGGTTTTTCATCCCCTCTTTGGCCGGGATGAAACCCTGGGCGACGGCCAGTTCCTGGCCCTTGTCGGACAATAGGAAATCGACAAATGCCTTGGCGGCCTCAAGATTGCCGGTGCTCGACAGAATGGCGACCGGCTCGGTAACCGCCGGCACACCTTCCTTGGGGAAGACAAAATCAATCGGCGCGCCCTTTTTCTTTTCGTTCAGGGCCATGAAATCGACGATGATGCCGTAGGATTTTTCACCCCCCGCCACCGATTTTAGCACCGCGCCATTGCCGCGCACCGCTACAGCTTCATTTTTGGCCAGGGTTTCATAAAATTTCCACCCCAGATCGTCACGGGCGACGATGGTCGACAACATGAGAGCGGCGGCGCCAGAATAAAGCGGGCTGGGCATGGCGATCTGCCCTTTGTATTTGTCACCCATCAATTCGGCCCAGGAAGTCGGCCGTTCGCTGGCATTGGTGTTGTAGGCAATGCCGGTGGTGATCAGCTTGGTGCCGAAATAAGTTTTGCCATCGTCAATGACGCCTTCGCGGAAGCCGCTGGTATCGAAATCACTATAGGCGTAGAGATTGCCGCCAGCTTTGAGCGATTCCATGTTAGCGGCATCGGCGATCAGCAGAACATCGGCCGGCGAACCGCCGCCGGCGAGTTCCGCCGCAATTTTGGCCATAACCTCAACCGTTCCCGAGCGGAAAATCGTGACATTCACATCCGGATAGACCTCCTGGAAGGCCGCGACGGTTTGAGCGGCCTTTTTATCGGGCTGAGAGGTGTACAGCATCAGATCGCCGGTCTGCGCCATGGCGCTGGTCCCGGCCAGCCCAACGGCATAGATTACCGCGGCAACTCCAAGTGCAATTTTGGGTAGGGGCATTTTTTTCTCCCATTGATAAGGGCTTTGTTGCGACGGGCAGTCACAGCATGAGCCAATCCATTATTTCGTTCACAACGGCGCATTCCCAGACGTTTTCTGGTTCATTTTATGTACACTGGATGTGTGTTATGTACAAGTGTACATTGATACACCCGCACGGGCAAAGGTGTCTGCGATCAATCTTGCCCAATTCAGAACATCATTTCCCGATGCGGGACCCGGTGGTGCAAGTCAGGCACGATCAAAAGCAGGGCCACCTTCACTGATACGCCGTCAACAGAGAGGGCAAGTCAACCAGCCCCTTTATACACCAGTCAGTCGTTGCGATCTTCAATGAAGATAGCGCGGCGTGCCGGCAATTCGATAAAACCTGATGACGATGCCCGAAAAATTGACGACACTGATATTCTGCCGAGGCACCGGAGGGGAAAAATTGAATACGACAGACAAGAGCCCGCCCTCCGCGAGCAAACGGCGACGCACTGGCATGACCAGGGGCGGCCATTCTGACGGCCGCATGCAGCGCTTGAGGATCAGGGCGGCGTGGATGTATTACGTCGAGCAGAAAACCCAGAATTCAATTGCCGAAATCCTCGATGTTGGACGCATCACCGTTGTCCGGCTCCTGGCCGAGGCCAGAGCGCGCAATGAGGTGCGCATCACCCTTGAAAGTCCCCTTGCTGAAATCACCGAACTGGAACGCGCGCTCGAAGTTCAATTCGGCATCGGCTCGGTCGTTGTCGCGCCCCTGTCCAACCCCGACGGTGATCCGCTGCCGGCGATCAGTGCCGCGACGGGGTATCACATTTCCGGTCTGGTCGGATCAGGCATGCGTGTTGGCGTTGGCTGGGGGCAAACCCTTTTCAATTCCATTCCTTTTCTCAGCAACCGGAAGCTGGAAAATTTTTCGGTGGTGTCCCTGCTTGGCGGCATCAGCGAAGCCCGAAAATACAACCCGACGGAATTTGCCTGGCAGTTTGCCAAGACTTTCCAGGGCGAGGGTTTTCTGCTTCCCGCTCCCGCGATAGTGGACAGCGAGCAGACCAAAAAGGCGCTGATTGAAAATTGCGGGCTCGATGAGATTTTCAATCTCGCCGAAACCCTGGACCTTGCCATTGTCAGTGTTGGCACTGTGACGCCGAGCAATCAGGCCTACCGGGTCAATCTACTCAGCGATCACGACCGCAAATCACTTATTGATGCCGGCGCGGTCGGAGATCTACTGTTTCATTATTACGATAAAGATGGAATTCTCCTGGACCACCCCATTGATAAGAGGGTCATGTCCGCCGATGTGAGGCAAATCCTCAAAACACCTGTTCGCCTGCTGTCATCGGGTGGGCGGGAAAAAATCGCGGCGCTTTACGGTGCGATAAATCTCATTCGCCCAACGATATTTATAACAGACGAACACAGCGCCAAATCCCTGCTTGCCAGATAGTACTTGGCGTTATCAGATGATTTTGCGGTCCTTGAAAAATTCCTCAAGCCCGACATGGGTGTAGCTGTCAAATTCAACGACAGTTTCTCTGATGTTCAATTTCAATTCCGCAATGCCACGCAAAAGTTGGGCGCATTCGTAGCTCATGCCGACATTGCGCCAGTCTTCGACGCTTTCTTTCGGAAGATTATAATCAGCGGCAAAATCGTAGATCGAGTCATAACCCATGGCTTCGATAATGGAGGCATATTCGTCGCCACTTAATCGCGGTGCCACCAAATGGGCGTGAATTCTGCGCAACGCCTGTCGCGGGTCCGGTGGAAATGGCAGCGAAATTGGAAACCCACGGCTTTTTTGATCTGTCTTTGATCCCATGATACTCACTCTCTGGCTGGTTACCGGTTCTGAATACGTCCCCGCTGCAGCTTGAGTTTGGCTGATGCGGTTTTGGCCGCATTCATCACCCTCCCCGCCCATGTTAGTGTGATTTGTGGTCTCGTCAAGGCAACGCGTGCCCGTGCAATTCATGTTGTGCGGGGGCGTTGAGGCGGGTGCGGCGTGTCAGGTCCGGTTGCGCCCGGCTTTCCCCTTGCTCGATGCAACGACGCCCTTATCGACCCTTGAGGCGAATTCGGTCACTTCTCCGGCGTGAAGTTTGGCCGCCTGATCAAGC
The DNA here is from genome assembly GCA_003232175.1 of Hyphomicrobiales bacterium. Taxonomy (GTDB): domain Bacteria; phylum Pseudomonadota; class Alphaproteobacteria; order Rhizobiales; family SZUA-8; genus SZUA-8. Next base: position 4,059 of record QILX01000109.1, read on the forward strand.
CAGTTGTCTCTGGCAATGCGGCCCTTGAATTTAAGATGGTCATCAACCCACATGACATTTTCCGGCGTCCACTTGGACACCTGATTGTAGTGGAACACGCCCAATCCATTCAATGTGGTCTCAAGGGACGGACCAACCCCTTTGATACGTTTCAGGTCGTCCGCGCCGCCCTTGCGGGGATTTGGCAGGAAACGCGGTTTTTTGGCCTGGGTCTCGCCGGGCAAGGCCGGGGCGGGTTTGCTGGCGCGGGGTTTTGCCGCCGATTTGGGTTTTGCCGTCCCGGCGGATTTGGCGGCGGCTTTCGGCTTGGACGCGGCAATCGAAATTTTCGAAGGTATTTTCTTTGTTGCCGCGCGCTTGGAGTCGATTTTGCGCCGACTTGGCGATTTTGCCGATTTCTTTTTGGCTGCTGCCTCGCTCTTGGATGTCGCTCTGGCGATCGCAAGGGGCCCCCGAAGTGGTGTTACGGCGGGATTTGCCGATCCGGCGGCGGTGGATGAGGTTTTGACGGCAACAGGCGCCGGTTTTGCGCCGGTGGTCACGGCCGCTTTTGCCTGTGCCGGGCGGGCCTGTACTGGTGCTGGTTCCGCGGTCCTGGTTTTGCTGGCATCTGTGTCTTGAATTTTAGTGGCGGGTGCACCTGCTTTGGGAGCGGCTGCAGAAATTTTGTCGGATACAGATGATTCTGACTTATAGGACATCACAAAAGTAGAGGGGTCAGATCCTGTTGGCGTTGCGGCATTTGGCGCCAGATCGGAACCGGCCGCAAGGGCTGCACCGGCACCTGCGTCCGTTGTGCCACCCAGCCAGCTGGCAAACAATGAGCCTAAAAAAAAGCCAAAGGCCCCGGCGGTAAAAACTAGAACAACCGTAATGACAAGCGGCGACATGTGTGTTCTCCCCTTTGCGGCCTAACGGGCGCGGCTGCTATAAAACCAGCCAAAAACGAAGCCCACCAAAAGGGCGACGACGAGGTAGGGAACAATCTGTTGGACGGTTTCCGTCATCATGTCAGCTGCCTTCTTCGATTATTTTGCCTCGACCGCCCCGACCGGGACTGACGTGTTGACCCTATTACACCAGCGACACCCAAAATACCAAGCGCCGTGGCAGATTTACGCGGCGCCGACTTTTTGATGCTGCTCGCCAAGACCGTCAATACCAAGGGCAATGCGGTCGCCGGGCGTAAGGTAGATCGGTTCCGGTTTCTGTCCCATGCCTACGCCTGGGGGCGTGCCGGTGGAGATGACATCGCCGGGCTGCAGGCTCATGAACTGCGACAGGTAGGCGACAATATGGGCCACGCCGAATACCATGGTCGCGGTGCTGCCTGACTGCATGCGTGTGCCGTTGATATCAAGCCACATGGCCAGATCTTGCGGGTCGGCCACCTCGTCCGCCGTCACCAGCCACGGGCCGATGGGACCGAAAGTGTCGGCGGATTTGCCTTTGGTCCACTGGCCACCACGTTCGATCTGGAAGGCCCGTTCGGAGACATCATTAACAACGCAATACCCCGCGACATGGGTGAGCGCCTCGGCTTCACTGATATATCTTGCCGTTTTTCCAATCACCACACCGAGCTCAACCTCCCAATCGGTTTTTTCCGAGCCGCGCGGGATCAGCACATCATCGTTGGGACCGACAATGGCGCTGGTGGCTTTCATGAACAATATTGGCTCTTTGGGTACATCCAGACCGGCTTCGGCGGCGTGGTCGGAATAGTTCAGACCGATGCACATGAATTTACCCACCCCGGCGACACAAGGCCCAAGGCGCG
>QILX01000137.1 GCA_003232175.1 Hyphomicrobiales bacterium
GGCGATGAAGCCTTTGGCGAGCACAAGGACTACTTACGCGCTTTTGAAATCGCCGTGGACGCCGGACTGACCTGCACTGTTCATGCCGGCGAGGTGCTGGGGCCGCAAAGCGTGTCCGAGGCCCTTGAAGTGCTGCCGGTCCGGCGCCTGGGGCACGGGGTGCAGTCGATTGATGACCCTGAACTTGTAGCACGACTGGCGGGTGAGGGCATCGTGCTGGAAGTCTGCCCGGGCTCCAATGTGGCGATCGGGGTTTACAAAAATCTAGCCTCCCACCCCCTGCGGCGTCTTTTTGATGCCGGTGTCATCGTAACGATCAATTCCGACGACCCGCCGTTTTTCCGGACCGATATCGGGCTGGAATATGCCCAGGCGTCCGAGCATATGGGCTTTTCGGATGCCGAGCTGACCTCCATGACGCGTAATGCCATTGAGGCCGCATTCGTCGATGAAGCCACGCGCGGGCAATTGCTGGTGCGGCTTGACGGGGCTTGAGGTTTCTCCACAGGAGGCCTTATCCAGAAGTGGCGCTCATCTGGCATTCCAACTAGGTTTCGGCTCAAAGACCCAAAGGAGCAGGGCCATGAAAAACGTTACCGTCGTTACCCATCCGCTGGTGCAGCACAAGCTCACACTGATGCGCCGGAAGGATACCTCGGTTTTCGTCGGCTGTTGCGGGAGATTTCCCTGCTTCTGGCCTATGAGGTCACCGCAGAGCTGGAAATGACCTCCGAGGTCATCGAGACCCCCATGGCTGAAATGGTGGCCCCAACCCTTAAGGGTAAAAAGCTGGTCTTTGCCTCGGTCCTGCGCGCCGGCAATGGCCTTCTGGAAGGCATGCTGGACCTGGTGCCTTCCGCCCGGGTGGCCCATATCGGGCTTTACCGCGACCATGAGACCCTGCAGCCGGTCGAATATTTCTTCAAGGCGCCCCATGATCTTGAGGACCGGCTGGTCATTGCCGTCGACCCGATGCTGGCGACCGCGAACTCGGCCATCGCCGCGATTGAAAAGCTTAAAGAGCGTGGCGCCAAAACCATCCGCTTTGTCTGTCTCCTGGCGGCCCCTGAAGGCGTCAAGGCGTTCACCGACGCTCACCCGGACGTGCCGCTGGTGACCGCCGCCATCGACGAGCGCCTCAACGACAAGGGCTATATCATACCGGGCCTCGGCGATGCTGGTGACCGGATGTACGGCACCAAATAGAGGCGGGCACTGGCACGGCATCAGCCCGTCCAGGGGATTATTCTACGGTCAGGTGGTCACCTGAGAACCGTCGGGGCGGAGAGCTTTCGACGGGAAGTTCAATTGAGATCATCTGCTCCCCGGTCCAGTGGTGGAGAAGGAAGCCTGGCGGGTCGGCGTTCCAGTATTCGGCGCTGTCCGGCGTAAAATCCGCCACCACCTGGTGAGCGGCGCCGGGGCAGATCATGGCGATGGTGCCGCCGAACTGGGCCGTGAACGGGCGATGGACGTGGCCGGCGCCCACGCGTTTCACCTGGGGGTGTCGGGAAATCACTTGCGCAAAATCGGCCCGGTCGCGAAGGCCAATGCGATCCATGAACCCGATGCCGGTGGCAAAGGGGGGATGATGCAATCCGACAAATGTCGGCTTGTCCGGTGCTGCCGCAAGGGTTTGGTCCAGCCATTTGAGTTGTTCAGCGCCTAATTCGCCTTGTGAGGACCCTTCCACCAGCGTGTCGGCCATAACAATACGGACCGGATGGTCGTCGATGACATAGGAAAACCGGCCCTTTGAGGGGATGCCGGGCAGATGGCCAAGGGCCTGCCGCGCCGTCTCGCGCCGGTCATGGTTGCCCAGTGCGATATAAACGGGCACCGAAATCTGCGAAAGGCAATGGGCGGCTTGCGCAAAGTCCGCCGCTTCGCCGTCATTGGTAATATCGCCGGTGTGAATGACGATATCGGGTTTGGGGCTCAGAGCTTCGAGGCGGGCGACCAGCTTGGTAAAATGTTCCGCGACGTCAACTTCGCCAAAAAGCCGAACATTTCCGGCTTTAACATGGGTATCTGAAATTTGGGCAATCCACACGGGCGTTAGGACCTTTCATCGAAGGAGGGTTGTGATAAGTTTCCATTCAGGGTGTGGAAGATCGCTATCACTGGTCTGGCCAAAATTCAATTGTGTATTGGCGTGGAGCATTGGGGGATGAATTCTGGACCAAAGATGCGGCAGGCATTGAAATGACAGGAGAGTGGAATGTTGGGTAAGAAATTTTTCCTAAATCTCGGCGGAATTGCCGTGGCGCTGGCGATGACCACAGGGGCGGCAAGCCAAGAAAAAATTCTATTTGGCACCAACTGGCTGGCCCAGGCTGAACATGGCGGATTTTATCAAGCCGTCGCCGATGGCACATATGCCAAATACGGTCTGGATGTGGAGATTGTCCAGGGCGGACCGCAGTCGGCCAATGCGGCGCTTTTGATGGCTGACAAGATCCAGTTTTACATGCGCGGCAATTTCATCGGCGCGTTTTCCGCTGTCGAGCAGGATATTCCGATGATAGAGGTCGCTGCGATCTTTCAAAAAGACCCGCAAGTTTTTATCGCCCATCCCGAATCGGGTCTGGAAAAATTTGAAGACCTCGCCAAGCTGCCGACGATATTTATGGGTAAGGACCTGTTCACCACCGGGTTTCAGTGGATGAAAGCCACGTTTCCGGGCTTTCGCGACGAGCAATACAAACCCTATCAGTTCAATCCGGCGCCCTTCCTCGCCGACAAAAATTCCGCCCAGCAGGGTTATGTTACGTCCGAACCTTATGCCATTGAAAAAGAGGGTGGTTTCAAGCCCAAACTTTTCCTCTTCGCCGATGCGGGCTACAACACGCCCTCGACAATGATCGAGGCCAAGATCGATTTTGTTAACGCCAACAAGGACCTGGTGCAGCGCTTCGTGGATGCCTCGATTATTGGCTGGTACACCTATATGTACGGCGACAACTCGGCGGGCAACGCCGCGATCAAGGCGGCAAACCCGGAAATGACCGATGGTCAGATCGCATTCTCCATCGAGACGATGAAATCCTTCGGGCTTGTTGACTCAGGTGCCGCGGAAACCGGCGGTATTGGCTGTATTTCCGACGCACAAGTCAAAAGCTTTTACGACAAGGTTGTCAGCGTTGGTGTGGTCAAGGCCGACCTTGACTATAAAAAAGTCTACACCACAGAGTTTGTCTGCAAAAAAGTCGGAATGGACCTTAAAAAATAGGGCGAAAAATCCGGCGGGCGTCCCGTTGAACGGTGCTCGCCGGAAGATTTATTCATGAAATCACCATCTCCGGCACTTTCGCCCGCAAAAGGCGCCGCGGCCCCGGGCAGCGCAACGGGTTCTGATCCGCTTATCTCGCTGCGCGCTGTTGGAAAGACGTTTTCCAATGGCACGGTGGCGCTTGAGGATATGTCATTGGATATCGGCCAGGGCGAATTTGTCAGCCTACTTGGCCCCTCGGGCTGTGGTAAATCGACAGCCCTTCGCATCATCGCCGGGCTGGGGGATACGACAACGGGACGTATCGACTGGCCGGCGGGCCCCGACCACGAGGTTGGGTTTGTCTTTCAAGAGCCAACCCTGATGCCGTGGGCAACGGTGTTCGGCAATGTGTTCCTGCCGCTGCGGATCAAGGGCCGGATGGCGAGCCAGGCCCGCGATGAGGTGAACGAAGCCCTTGCCATGGTCGGGCTGGAGGGATTTGCCCATGCCTACCCGCGCGAGTTGTCGGGGGGCATGAAAATGCGCGTGTCCATCGCCCGGGCGCTGATTACCAGACCCAAACTCCTGTTGATGGACGAGCCGTTCGCCGCCCTGGATGAAATCACCCGTTTTAAGCTCAACAACGATCTGCTCGAGCTGTGGCAGAAATTCAGCTGGACGGTGATCTTTGTCACCCACTCGGTATTTGAATCGGTCTACCTCTCCAGCCGTATCGTGGTGATGGCAGCGCGGCCGGGCCGGGTGGTGGCGGATATTGATGTCGATGCGCCTTATCCGCGCGGCGACGCGTTTCGCACCTCAACGGTCTATAACAAGTTTTGCCGCCAGACCTCCGATGCCCTGCATAACGCGATCTCGGCAACGATGGAGACGGTTTGATGGCGGGCCAGGCGCAGGAAGTATCAAAACAATTCGCCGGGGGTGATACCGGCACAATCCAGCGCCCCAACAAGGAGCCCGCCGGCGCCCGCATTGTCCGCATGGCGCTTCCGGTTTCGATGCTCATATTGCTGGGAGTGGTCTGGCAGGTCTATGTGACGATTTACGACGTGCCCCACTATATTCTCCCCAGCCCGGTCCGGGTTGGCGAGGCCCTTTATACCGATTGGGCGATCCTTGGGCCGGCGTTGGTCGTAACCTTGAAAATTACCTTCTCGGCCCTTGGTCTTGCACTTGTCGGCGGGGTTTTCTTCGCCATAATGATGTCCCAGTCGCGCTGGATTGAGCGTATACTCTACCCTTACGCGGTGATTTTGCAGGTGACCCCGATTGTCGCCATTGCGCCGCTGATCCTGATCTATGCCCCGACAACCCAGGCAGCGCTTCTGATCTGCGCCTGGCTGGTGGCGTTTTTTCCCATTCTGTCAAATACCACCCAGGGGCTGAAATCGACCGACCATAATCTGCTCAATCTCTTCGAGCTTTATGGTGCCAATCGCTGGCAGACCCTGATCTACCTGAAAATACCCAATGCCCTGCCCTATTTCCTCGCTGGGCTGAAAATCGCCGGCGGTCTGGCGCTTATCGCTGCGGTTGTGGCCGAATTTGCCGCAGGGTCTGCCGGTGCGGGCTCGGGGCTGGCCTTCCGGCTGATCGAAAGCCAGTTCCGGCTAAATATTCCGCGGCTTTTTGCCGCCCTCATCCTGTTATCCATGACCGGGGTGCTGATTTTTGCCGCTACCAGCGCCATATCCCATCTTTTGCTGCGCAAATGGCATGAAAGTGCCATTGAGCGGGAAAATTGATGACGGCCATTGAAGATCTGGCGGCGGCCTCCGGCGACGCCCCGGCGTGGCTGACCAATGGTCGCCTGCCGGGGGCTTTGGTTAAGGGCGGCAAGCTGCCGGTGCTTGCCGACGGGCTTGTTGCCGCCGATATCCGCATTGAAAATGGCCGCATCAGCTCCATTGAAGCGCCGGCGCGGCGCGATGGCGACCGCGTCGTCGATCTGGCCCAGGGGCAGGTGTGGCCCGGTTTTGTCGATATGCACACCCATCTGGACAAGGGCCATATCTGGCCGCGCCGCGCCAATCCGGACGGGACATTCGCCGGGGCGCTGGAAAATGTCGTTGCCGATTGCGCCGCCAACTGGTCGGCTGAAGACGTGCGCGCCCGGGCGGACTTCTCCTTACGCGCAGCTTACGCCCATGGCACGGTGGCGATACGCACCCATTTGGATTCCCTGCCCCCCCAGGACGGGATTTCCTGGCCGGTATTTACCGAACTTCGAGCTGAATGGGCCGGGCGCATTACCCTTCAGGCGGTGTCGCTGATCGGCATCGAGACGGTGCGCGAGGCGGGCCTGTTAGAAGGGATTGCGACCCGCATCGCCGCTGCCGGGGGCGTTCTCGGCGCCGTCAGCTACATGGTGCCCGATATCGAGGCACTACTGGAGGCGGTATTTACCGCCGCGCAAAGTCATGGGCTCGATCTGGACTTCCATGTTGACGAGAGTCTTGACCCCGGCGCCCGATCCCTGGAGCTGATTGCCGACATGGCGCTGGCCACCGGTTTTGCGGGGCGCATCGTTTGCGGCCATTGTTGTTCGCTGTCCATTCTGGATGAAGATGATATCGCCCGTATTCTTGACAAGCTCGCCCAAGCCAGGATCGGCATTGTCAGCCTGCCGATGTGCAACCTTTATCTTCAGGACCGCGTGCCTGGCCGCACACCCAGGCGGCGGGGGGTGACGATAATCCGCGAAATGCGCGCCGCCGGTATCGACGTGGCGATCGCCTCGGACAATACCCGCGATCCGTTTTACGCCTATGGCGACATGGATGGCATGGAAGTTTTTCGTGAAGCTGTGCGGATTGGTCATCTTGACCATCCGATTAATGATGCCCCGCCGCTGATCACCTCCGTTCCGGCTCAACTGATGGGGCTTGCGGACCGGGGTTGGATCAAGGTTGGCGCGCGCGCGGATCTGATAGTGTTCAAAGGCCGGACCTTTACCGAGCTTTTGTCCCGGCCGCAAAGTGACCGCGTGGTCTTGCGGGACGGTCGGGCCATCGAACGGGCCCTGCCGGACTATTGCGAACTTGATGCCC
>QILX01000064.1 GCA_003232175.1 Hyphomicrobiales bacterium
CTTGGCTTTTGTTTCGGCCTTGGCTTTTGTCTCTGCTTTAGCTTTTGTTTCTGCCTTAGGTTTGGGTTTTGCCTTGGCTTTCGGTTTGGCTTTTGCCTTGGTTTTGGCTTCGGGCTTGTCTTCCGCCTTGACCGTTTTTTCCACTTCGGTTTCGGCGTCGTCGGCGGGTTTGGCTACTTCTTCGGACTTGGTTTCAACCGGGGCCTCTTCGCCGCCGTCGGGTTTATCCTCAGCGGCACTGGCGCCGGTATCAGCGCCACTGCCCTCTTCCTCCTCGCTCTGGGCCCGGGAAAGGGCCGCGCCGAGAATGTCGCCAAGGCTGGCGCCGCTGTCCGAGGACCCGTACTGTTTCACGGCCTTTTTTTCTTCGGCAATTTCCAGCGCCTTGATGGAGAGCGAGAAGCGGCGCGAGGCTTTGTCCACCTGGGTGACATGGGCGTCGACCTTATCACCGACGGCAAAGCGTTCGGGCCGCTGTTCGTTGCGTTCGCGGCTGAGGTCGGAGCGGCGGATAAAGGCCGCCGGGCCATCTTCGCCGATGGTGACATCCAGGCCGCCATCTTTGACACCGCGAACCACGCAAGTGACGATATCACCACGTTTTACCGTATCGACGCTCTGGAAGGGGTCGTCCTCGAGCTGTTTGATCCCGAGACTGATGCGTTCCTTTTCAACATCGATGTCGAGAATCTTGGCCTTGACCATCTGGCCCTTTTCGTAAGTCGAAATTGCTTCCTCGCCAGGCCGGCTCCAATCGATATCGGAAAGATGCACCATGCCGTCGACATCGCCGTCCAGGCCGATGAAGAGGCCAAATTCGGTGGTGTTCTTGACTTCACCCTCGATAATCGTTCCCACGGGGAATTTGGTGACAAAGTCCTCCCACGGATTTTCGAGGCACTGTTTCAGGCCAAGAGAGATGCGGCGCTTCACCGGATCGACTTCCAGCACCATCACTTCGACCGCCTGGGTGGTCGAAACGATTTTGCCCGGGTGAATGTTCTTCTTCACCCAGCTCATTTCCGATACATGCACCAGACCCTCGACCCCGGGCTCCAGCTCCACAAACGCGCCGTAGTCGGTAATATTGGTGACCGTGCCGGTAAAGCGCGTGCCGACGGGATATTTGGCTTCAACTCCGTCCCAGGGGTCAGATTCAAGCTGTTTCATGCCCAGGGATATGCGCTGGGTTTCAGAATTTATGCGCACGATCTGGACTTTGACCGTTTCGCCGATGGACAAAACATCGGTCGGATGATTGACGCGCTTCCAGGCGATATCGGTGACATGCAGCAGGCCGTCAATGCCGCCGAGATCGACAAAAGCGCCATAGTCAGTGATATTTTTGACCACGCCCTCGATCATCTGGCCTTCTTTGAGGTTCTGCACCAGTTCCTGGCGCTGCTCGGCCCGGGTCTCTTCGAGGATGGCGCGCCGCGAGACGACAATATTGCCCCGGCGTTTGTCCATTTTTAGGATCTGGAAGGGCTGCGGGGTATTAAGCAGCGGGCCGATATCGCGCACCGGGCGAATGTCGACCTGACTGCCGGGAAGAAAGGCGATGGCGCCATCGAGATTGACGGTGAACCCGCCCTTGACCCGGCCGAAAATGAAACCGGTGACTTTTTCGTTGTCCTCGAAAGATTTCTCCAGCCGCACCCAGCTTTCTTCGCGTTTGGCCTTCTCGCGGCTCAGGACCGCCTCGCCCAGGGCATTTTCAATCCGGTCAAGGAACACCTCGACCTCATCGCCAACGGCGATTTTGCCATCCTGGCCCGGCCCCATGAATTCCTTGAGCGGCACCCGGCCCTCGGTTTTCAGCCCGACATCGATCACCGCCAGATCGTTCTCGACCGCGATCACCTTGCCGGTGACGACACGGCCCTCCGCCAGGGCTTCTTCACCCAGGCTGGCATCCAGCATGGCCGCGAAGTCTTCGCGGCTGGGGTTCATTTCATTTGCACTCGGCTCGACCATTTTTGCTCCTGAAGACATTGCCCCTCCAATTGAGGCGGCAATCGATTTGATTTTCCAAAATTCTGATTTGCCAAACGCTGCCAAGGGAGGCGGCAAGCCTCTACCATTACGGCAAATTCCAGCTGGTGTTCCGCGCGCTTACCCTACCGGCGTCCTCCGTCGGTCAAACGCTGGATTGGGGCCTCAGGCCCTGGCGTTTTTCCGCAGCCGGTGTTCAATCAGGGCTATAGCGTGCCTGAACGCGGTTTCTATATCTAAATCTGACGTATCGAGCAAGTCCGCATCTTGCGCTTGAAGCAAAGGCGAGGCCTGGCGGTTGCTGTCACGGTCGTCCCGGCGTTGCAATTCGGCAGCCATCTCATCATCGGTGACATTTTCGCCCCTAGCACGGAGTTCCGCCGCCCGGCGTTTTGCGCGGGTTTCAAGGCTGGCGACGACATAGAGTTTGGCGTCGGCATCGGGAAGCACGATCGTGCCGATATCCCGCCCGTCCAGGACGGCGCCCTGAAGGGCAAATCGCCGCTGATAGCGCATAAGCTCGCCGCGCACTTGCGGGATTGCCGCAACGATCGACGCGGCGATGCCGGCCTCGCGGCTGCGGATATTCAGCTGATCGGTATTTTGCGGATCTATGCGCTTTGCGGCATCCACGGCGACCGCCAGTTCATTTGGGTCGCCCCCCTCGGCCAGGATCATCGCCCCGACGGAACGATACAGACTGCCGGTGTCCAGATATGCCAGACCATAATGGTCCGCAAGCTGCCGGGCTACCGTACCCTTGCCGCTGGCGGCGGGGCCATCAATCGCGATTTTCATAACACCTCGATTTACCATCGGCATTCGCAAAAAAGGCTGACGGCACCCCTTCGGCGGCGCGCTTGGGGCTGCAAAAATTGCCACTGCACTTGCGTCTGTCCAGGCCTTGGGAGAAAGCTGCGACCGGATCACTGATTTTTTGTTTTTGACACCGCCCTTTGCCCATGGCAAGGGGTGCGGCTATTGATCCATCTTCTGAGGGTGAAAAAAGTGGCGCGAACTGAACTGGGAATCAAACACAGCTGCACGAGCTGCGAAGCAAAATTCTATGATCTGAACCGGACTCCGTTCAGCTGCCCGAAATGTGGCGAGGTCTATTCCGCGGCGCCGGTGAACCCGCCGGTGGTCAAAAAGGCCAAACCGCCGGCACCGGTCCAACCGAAAAAAGAGCCGGTCGCAAAGAAAAAAATTGACGAGCAGGAAACTCAAAACGACGATGAAGCCGATATCGATGAGGAATTGCTCGCAGATGTTGAAGACGAAGACAAAGACGAAGACGAAGTTGATGACACCGGTGTCCTGATTGAAGACGACAACAATGCCGATCAAAGTGTGTCGGACATTGTTACCGGCGGCAAACCAGACAGAGAGAGCACTTGATATCCTAGACGGCGCGACATAGTTTGCCGGCTTCGGTGCCAGAGGATCGGCACCGTTGATCGGTGGGGCCATAGCTCAGTTGGGAGAGCGCTTGAATGGCATTCAAGAGGTCGTCGGTTCGATCCCGATTGGCTCCACCATTTGCTTCAACCTTGCCGCCCGCCAACCCAAGGCGCGGGTTCCGGTTCAAGGTATAATCTCTCACCTCGGCCAATTGAGTTTCTCCGCCAAAGACGATATCGCGCCCAAAATGGGACCAATTTACCGGTTGCGTCTCCGCCGATCCGTTTCACCGTCGATCTGATTTGCGTTCCGGACCTGCAAAATCATGCAAAATTAGGGTAAAATCGTAGAACGGGAGTTCGTCGGATGCACCCTGACAAACAATTTCTCGTCGGCGCTGCCGTCGGGTCGGGCCTTGCCGCCATTGCCGCCACGCGTGGCGGCGCGGATTTTTTGCTGGCGCTGAATGCCGGTTGGCTGCGCGCCAAGGGCGCCCCCTCGATTGCGTCAATTCTTCCCGTGCAAGATGGCAATGGCGCGGTTCTGGATCTGGGCAAGTCCGAGATCATCCCGCAGTGCGACCTGCCGGTTTTTTTCGGCGCCCACGTATATGAGTCCAAGGCCCGTTGGGGTGAATTGGTCGCGGAGGCCAAGCTCCAAGGTTTTGCCGGATTTGTAAATTTTCCCACCGCGATCCATCTGCCAAACGATTTGCAGAGAGATTTCGCCGCCTATGGCATCGGTTTTGACGCTGAACTGGATCTTCTGTCAAAGGCCAGGCGCGCCGGCATGCAGACCTTGGCTTATGTTCGAACCAAACGCCAGGCAATGGACGCGGCCGCGGCCGGAGTTGACAGCATCTGCCTGAATTTTGGCTGGAATATTGGCGGTACCTCCGGGCCCAAGACCGATTTCACCATCGACGATGTACGCTACCAGGCCGATGACGTTTACCGGGCCATCATCCGCCGGCACTCCCATGTCAAATTTCTACTCGTCGGCGGGCCGATCGAAACCGCCGAGGACCTGGCCTCGATTTACCGTAGTGTGCCGGTTCACGGTTATATCGGCGGCTCGACCCTGGACCGGTTGCCAACGGAGATATCCATTTCGGACCGCATACGCGGTTTCAAGGGCGTTGATCTGTTGGCCAGCGAACTCCAGCGGCGCGAGGAAGACAGCATCCGCCAGACCCAGGCCATCGGTTTGATCGGGACGTCAAAGCCGATCCGGCGGACCTTCGACGCCTTGCGCTCGCTTTCAAGGCATGGTGGTCCGGTTTTTATCTGCGGCGAACATGGATCGGGGCGCGGCTTTGCTGCTGAAGCCCTGCATCAGATGGGAGCGCGGCGGTCGCGGCCCTATACCGAGCTGTCGCTCACCCAGCTCACCGGCCATGAAGCCGGCATGAGGGTGTTCGGCCGTGATCGGCAGAAATCGGCCGCCGGCCAGCTCAAAGTCCCCGGTCTTCTGGAGACCCTGGATGGCGGTTCTTTATATATCGAGGAAATCTCGCACCTGCCAAAACGGCTGCAGACCCGGCTGGCCCGGTTTCTGGAACGCGGCAAGTTCTCGCCACTGGATGGCCGGCGGGTGATCTCGTCCGATGTTCGCATCATCTGCGCCTCTGAGCATTCGCTGATATCCCTGACCGAAACCGGTTCGCTGGATGCAGCTTTGTGTTCGGCGTTTTTCGGCAATGACGTCGCCGTGCCGCCATTGCGGGAGCGGCCCGACGACATCCCGCTTCTTTTGCGCTCCTTCATCGACCAGATAACCAGGGGCCAGTCGGAGCCGATGTCCTTCGATGCCTCGGCCGTCGGTGTGCTGTCGTCCCATACCTGGCCGGGGAACATCGCCGAAATCCGGCGCCTGGCGGTCAGGCTGGCCGAGCACGCCGGGACCACGATTTTGGCGACCGATATTCTGGCCGCCATGGAAACCATCGAACCCAGATCAGTGGAATATCTTGACGAGCGCGACTGGATTGCCGGCGCCCTGAAGCGTAACCGCTTCCGGCGGGCCGACACGGCGCGGGAGTTGGGCCTCTCGCGCAAGACGCTGTATAACAAGATCATGAAATACGGGCTTGGCTAGAGCATTTTTCGTTGAGCCAATTTCCGGGCGGAAGAGTCTTTCGTTGATTTAAGAAAGAAAGTCTGTGCCATCCCGCTCCCCCACCCGGCCACCCCCAGGATACAATCTATGGGGTGGCCGGGTGGGGGAGCGGGATGGCACAGACGCCTTCGATGAGCCGGGTTTTGTCAAAGGCGCTCCAAGCTGGTCCGCCGCCAGCACGAAGCCATCAATATTGGGCGGGCGGCCGGATTTGGGGAAGGTACCGTTTGGCGTCATCAACAGCCGTTGCACGATTTTTTTCTGGCCGAACAGTTTTGAAAAAACCTGGGTGTCGGACCGGGCGAGCTCGATAAGGGCAAAATTCTCATCGTCCTTGATCGCGGCTCTGTGTTCGACTTCCCTGAGCACGGTTGCGGTCTCAAAGCCATGGTCGCGGAAGCGCCCAAGAGTGAGGCGCTCACGCTCAAAACCCAGCCCGACATCGGCCAGTGTTTTTTCAACCTGGGCTCCGTAGGCGGCAACACTTGGGAAATTTGCCACCTTGGAAATGCCCACCCGTCCTAGCGCCCGCACAAAATCAGCAAAAGGCAAAAAGCTGTCGGCGGTGAAAATTCCGGCAACGATGGTTGAGCCGTCAAAGCTGTTCGGTGGACAGGTAGCGAGGAATTCGATCAATTTGCGATTGTGATTGTGGGTGGGAAGCAGCGCCCACAAACACAACGGTACGCTGCCCCTGTGCCGGCTGGCCGGGATGATCAGATTTACGCCGGGGTGAATTTCCGTCGGCCTGGAGGCCTCGGCATTAATCAGCACCCAGTCGGATTTTGTTCTCGAAAACGGAAGCATATTACCCGATTTTACCCAATTATTGGCGTTGATCAATAGTATTCGGCAGTTTCCTGTGGTTTGATGATCGGCGCCTAAGTCTAGAATTCTGATTGAAGGGATCGCGACGGCGGGAGGGACATGAAACTTTTTCTGATCACGACGCTGAACGGACTGACACTTGCCGCGCTCTACTTTCTGGTGGCGTCGGGTTTTTCGCTGGTGTTCGGCCTGATGCGCAACGTCAATCTGGCCCATGGCTCGCTTTTCCTGCTTGGCGCTTATATCGGCTATGAGGTGCAGGAGGCGACCGGATCGTGGGTCCTTGCCGTCGCCGGTGGTTTTTTTTCCATGGCGCTTCTTGGTTTGCTGCTTCAGCACTATCTCTTCCGGTTTCTCGAAGGCCAGGAGCTGCGCCAGACCCTGGTCACCATCGCCATATCGATCATCGCCGCCGATCTGATGCTCGCCTACTGGAGCGGCACCACCTACCAGTTTGAAATCCCCGATGCGCTTTATGGCGCAATCCGGGACATTCCCCTGATCAAGGTTTATCCGATCTACCGGTTGTTTATTCTCGCCACCGCCATTGTCGTCGGTGTGGCCCTGTGGCTGTTCCTCAACAAGACCAGGATCGGCATGATGATCAGGGCCGGGGTCGATGATCGCGACATGTTGTCGGCGACCGGCGTCAATGTGCATCTGATTTTCGCGCTGACCTTCGCGCTTGGCGCGGGCCTTGCCGGTCTGGCCGGGGTCGTTGGCGGCTCGGCCCTTTCCATCGCCCCGGGCGAGGACTTGCGGTACCTCCTGGCCTCCCTGGTGGTGGTCATTGTCGGCGGCATGGGCTCGGTGGCCGGCAGCGCCATCGGCGCCATTATTATCGGCCTGACCGAGCAATACGGTCTGGCCTACTCCCCCACCTACGGCGTGGTTTACACCTTCATTATCATGGTGGTGGTTCTGGCGGTGCGGCCCCAGGGCATCATGGGTCGGCGCCCATGAAATTTATGCCGCCAGCGGATTTGATGTCGCCAACGGTGGTCATCGCCGCCGTGGCTGTGCTGGCCTTCCCGCTCGCCGCCAACTCCTTCTGGCTGGTGCAGATCGGCGCTCAGACCTTTATTTACGGCCTTATCGCCCTTGGTCTGACATTTCTGGCCGGTTATGGCGGCATGGTGTCCCTGGCCCAGATGGTCGTGGCCGGGCTGGCGGGCTATCTGGTAGCCATTCTGGGCGTCAACTCCGGCGGTCTCGGCCTTGGCTGGCCCTGGCCCATCGTTGTCATCGCGGCAATAGCCGCCGCCATGGTGTTCGGCACCCTGATCGGGGTTCTGTCGGTGCGCACCGAAGGCATCTACACCATCATGATCACCCTGGCGATCGCCACCGGGTTCTTCTATTTCACCCGCCAGAACTACACCATATTCAACGGCTTCACCGGTTTTGCCGGTATCAAGGCGCCGGTCATCGGCGG
>QILX01000215.1 GCA_003232175.1 Hyphomicrobiales bacterium
GCCCAGGGTCTGATGGCGGGGCTGAATGCGGCGCTTCTGACCTCGGGAACCGAACCCTTTGTAGTGGACCGGGCAGATGGTTATATCGGCGTCATGATCGATGATCTGGTGGTACGCGGGGTGACCGAACCTTATCGCATGTTCACGTCAAGGGCGGAGTATCGTCTGACACTTCGCGCCGACAATGCCGACCAGAGGCTGACGCCGCGCGGACTGGCGCTGGGTTGTGTTGGCAAGGGCCGGGGGAGGCGATTTGGCGACAAGATGAAAAAACTTGCCGCCGCCCGGGACCTGGCGCAGAAGCTGACCCTTACACCGGCAGAGGCCACACGCGCTGGGCTCAATGTCAATCAGAATGGAATGCGGCGCAATGTCGATGATCTGCTGGCCTATCCGGATATCGATCTTGTGCGGCTTGGCGCTATCTGGCCGGAGCTAAACCGGCTCAGCCCTGCCATCGCCGAGCAGCTGGAAGCGGATGCACTTTACGCGGGGTATCTTGAGCGCCAGCAGACCGACATCAACCGGTTCCGCAAGGACGAAGCCCTGGCGCTGCCGGCGGAGCTGGATTATCAGAAGGTCGGCGGGCTTTCGACGGAATCGCGCTTGAGGCTTGCGGCGGCACGTCCTTTGACTTTAGGGCAGGCCGCACGTCTTGAGGGGATAACGCCGGCGGCGCTGGTCGCGCTGCTTTCATATGTAAAAGCCCACAATATGCGGCGCAGTGCCTAGCTGGACACGGCATGACGTAGCGGCACGGTTTGATGTTTCACATGAAACACTGGACCGATTGGATGTCTTTGTGGACAGGTTGAAGACCTGGCAGCAGTCAATCAATCTAGTTGGGTCCAGCACCATTGATGACGTCTGGGAACGGCACGTTGCCGATTCGCTGCAGCTTGTGGCCCTGGCGCCGGAAGAGGCGAAGATCTGGGTTGACCTAGGGTCGGGGGGCGGATTACCGGGCCTTGTTGTTGCGGCGGCGCGGCACGGACTTGAGGGAGCTGAAACGCATCTGGTGGAGACGAACGCCCGCAAATGTGCCTTTCTCCATGTCGCGGCACAGGCGATGGACGTTGTGGTTCATATTCATAATCAACGCATTGAGGACCTTGGAAGAGCGGAAAAGCGGCCTCGCGCTGACATCATATCAGCAAGGGCACTGGCGCCTCTTTCGCGCCTTTGTGATCTGGCAGAACCTTTTATGTGGAAAAACACGGTTTGTCTTTTTCACAAGGGACAAGATGTAGAGAGTGAATTGACGCAAAGCTCTAGATATAGGACGATGTCCGTGGTCCAAATCCCAAGTCTGGTGGGGGGTTCGGGAACAATTCTCCGTCTTGAAGAGGTCGCCGATGAGCAGAAAAGCTAAGTCAATTATTGATTCTGGCCTGAAAACCCAGCCCAGGGTCCTGGTCGTCGCCAATCAGAAGGGCGGCGTCGGCAAAACCACGACGACCATCAATCTGGGCACAGCCCTTGCCGCGGCGGGGGAGGATGTGCTGATCGTCGATCTTGATCCGCAAGGGAATGCTTCAACGGGTCTGGGGATAGGTCGCTCAGAGCGAATTGTATCAACCTACGATGTTCTCGTGGGTGGTAAGTCACTGGCGGATGCGGCGGTTCAGACTGCGGTGCCGCGGCTGTCGGTTGCGCCTTCGACCCTGGATCTGTTGGGGGCCGAGGCCAATCTTTCCAAGAGCGCCAAGCGGACATTCCGGCTGCGTGACGCCATTCGCCGCATGGTGAAGGGAAAACAGAAGGACGGTGAGCTCAAATACACCTATTTGCTGATCGATTGCCCGCCGTCACTTAATCTGCTGACCATCAATGCCATGGCGGCGGCGGATTCGGTTCTGGTGCCGCTACAATGCGAATTTTTCGCACTTGAAGGCCTCAGCCAGCTTCTGACGACGGTTGAGAGGGTGAAAACCAGCCTTAATCCCGGACTGACGATCCATGGCGTGGTCCTGACCATGTTTGATCCGCGCAATAATCTGTCCGGACAGGTGGCCGAAGATGTGCGCGAACATCTGGGCGAGAAAGTTTACAAGACCGTCATTCCAAGAAATGTAAGGATTTCCGAGGCGCCTTCCCACGGCAAACCAGCGCTTTTGTATGATTATCATTGCGCCGGTAGTCAGGCCTATATCCGGCTGGCCTCGGAGGTCATTCAGCGTGAGCGGGCTTTGCGGGCGGCGTAAGACGAAAAAACAAGGCTGGCTGGTTTATCGGCGGGAAACTTTGAAAACGACATTGGGGCGATATTGAATATGTCTGCGGCGAAAAAACAAAGCGTTGCGCCAGTAGCGCAGCAAAACAAGCGAAACCGGCTGGGCCGGGGGCTTGCGGCACTCATAGGCGATGCGGCGGCGGAAGAGGGATTGTATGAGGCCCCGGCGCCAGGAAACGATCTGCCGATCGAGATGATCAGGGCCAATGCGAACAATCCCAGACGGAATTTTCACGAAGATGCCCTGGAAGAGCTGGCGCAATCCATCCAGGAAAACGGGCTTATTCAACCTCTGGTGGTTCGTCCACTGGAAGGATTTGAAGGGCAGTATGAAATTGTTGCCGGCGAAAGGCGTTGGCGGGCCGCGCAACTGGCGCAGTTGCACAAAGTGCCGGTGGTCATTCGGAACCTGACCGATTCTGAAGCCCTTGAAATTGCTATTGTCGAGAACGTCCAGCGCACCGATCTCAACCCGGTCGAGGAATCCGAAGGCTATCGCCGGCTCATGGAAGAGTTCAACTACACCCAGGAGCAGCTCTCCAAAGTCATTGGCAAAAGCCGCAGCCATGTTGCTAATACGTTGCGCCTGGTATCGCTACCGGACAAGGTAAAACAATATCTGGCTGACGGCTTGATAACGGCAGGTCATGCCAGAGCCTTGATCCCGGTGGAAAATCCGGTTTCCCTCGCTACAGAAATAGTCCAGAAGGGTCTTTCGGTTCGCGATGCTGAGGCGCTGGCGAAGCGCGGTGAAATTGACACAAGCAGCCCGGCAAAAGCCCAAAAACCGGCAGCTGACCGGGTAGCTAAAGATGCCGATACGCTGGCTTTGGAGAGGGATATTGCCGATGCTCTGGGCCTGCCTGTATCCATCGATCACCAGGGGAAATCCGGCGGGCAGGCGGGTGTGGTCAGGGTGTCCTATCGGACACTGGAACAGCTTGACGAAGTGTGCCGTCGGCTGCTGGCCCGTGTTGCCGATGGCTGACGCTGGCGACGGGCCCGCAAGGCGATCACGGTGACCCGCCGATTGGTGTCTTCGGGGTCGCCGTTCGAAAAGATTGCCGGGTATTCCCGCGCTGTTATTGATGACGATATGTGCTTTGTGTCGGGTACGACCGGGTATGACTATGCGACAATGGTCATGCCTGAACGCGTTGAAGTTCAGACCCGAAATATCCTTGGGACGATAAGCACGGTTCTGACGGATGCCGGTTTTGAAATGGCCGATATCGTTCGGATGACAATCATAATTACCGACGCCGCGGATGCCGACATCGTCTTTCCTATTCTTGGGCAAACCTTCAAGGATATCAGGCCGGCGGCAACGATGATCATTGCCGGTTTGGTCAAGTCGGAGATGAAAGTTGAAATCGAGGTTACGGCTAGACGCGCAAGGCCCTAACAGCCATCAGGATCCGGAAAGATCGAATATTTCGCTGCTTTTCTGCCCGATGCGGTTTCTCCGCTCACCGCCTCGCTGCTCTTAATTCTCAGTGCCGCAACATCCTTTATAACCGCTGCTTTTGGAATTGGCGGCGGCGTTGTGTTGATCGGGGTCCTGGCGACCCTGTTGCCACCGGCGGCATTGATCCCTGTCCACGGGTTGGTGCAATTTGGGTCAAATTTCGGTCGTTTTGCGATTATGCGCCGCCACGTTGTGTGGACGGTCTTTCCGGTGTTCCTCGTCGGCAATATCGTCGGCGCGGCTACAGGAGGGGCAATCGCTGTCAACCTGCCGGCTTCGGCGGTTCAGATCGGCATTGGCGCCTTTATCCTCTTCTCGGTCTATGTCAAAATTCCGGTAATCGGTCGGAGCGCAAGCTGGTTCGCCGGGTTTATTGCAAGTTTTTTGGCGATGTTTTTTGGCGCAACCGGGCCATTTGTCGCAGCTTACGTTCGAACCTTGGGCCTTGGGCGGCTGGAACATGTTGCCACCCATTCGGCTTTCATGACCGCTCAGCATCTTATCAGGGTGCTGGCGTTCGGGTTGCTTGGGTTTGCTTTTGGCCCCTATCTGCTGCTCATTGGCGCCATGATCGCCACCGGTTTTGTCGGCACAATGATTGGTCGGCTGGTTTTGTTACGCATTGACGATGGTAAATTCCGATTTGCGCTCGATGCCATTTTGACCCTACTAGCATTGCGCCTAATCTGGAGCGGCGCGGTGAGCGTCATTGAAATCGGCTGATGCCGGAACTTGAGGGTCGTATGTCTTTAGATGGAAAAGTCATTATTACCTGTGCGGTGACCGGGGCTATTCATACCCCGTCCATGTCGCCGCACCTGCCCGTGACCCCTGATGAGATTGCAGCAGAGGCCATTGCCGCCGCCGAAGCCGGCGCTGCCATCATTCATCTTCATGCCCGCGATCCTGTGACCGGTAAGCCCGATCAGACGCCTGAAGCTTTTGCGCCGTTTTTGCCGCGCATCAAACAATCGACCCGCGCGGTGGTCAATATTACCACCGGCGGTAGCCCGTTCATGCGGGTTGAGGAGCGGGTTCTGCCCGCGGAAACTTTTCAGCCCGAAGTTGCGTCCCTGAATATGGGATCGATGAATTTCGGTCTTTTCCATATGCTCGACAAATACACAACGTTCACCCATGAGTGGGAGCGCGAGCATCTTGAAGCGACGCGGGATCTGGTGTTTCGCAACTCGTTCAAGGACATCGAATTTGTTCTAAATACGCTTTACAAAAACGGCACCCGGTTTGAGTTTGAGTGCTACGACATCTCACACCTTTACAATCTGTCGCATTTTGCCAAGCGCGGGCTAGTGAAACCGCCGTATTTTATCCAGTCGGTTTTCGGCATTTTGGGCGGCATCGGCACGCATCCAGAGGATGTTGCCCATATGAAGCGTACCGCTGATCGATTGTTTGGCGACGACTATCGCTGGTCGGTTCTGGGGGCCGGGGCAAGTCAGCTCCGCATCGCCGCTCAGGCTGCCGCCATGGGGGGGAATATTCGCGTTGGACTTGAAGACAGCCTTTGGGCTGGCAAGGGCCGGCTTGCGACCTCCAACGCTCAGCAGGTCGAGCTGGCTGTTAAAATCGTCGAGGGCCTGGGCCTTGCGATTGCAAGTCCGGATGAGGCGCGCGAAATTCTGGCGCTCAAGGGCGGAGATAAGGTGAATTTCTGATTTATCGGGCTTTGCTGTTGCTCTAAGCGCGCAGCGATGGCTAGAGTCTCTAATATTTAGGCGGCACCGACCTGCTGCCGTTATATTCAAAACGTGAAACATTCTGGCCTTGTTAGTCAACAGATCTAAATGTCGTCGCGGTGCCGGCGGGCGCACCGTTTGGGGAGAACTATATGTCGCATAAAAAAGTTGTTCTGATCACTGGCGGGGGGTCCGGTGTTGGCAGGGCTACGGCGTTGGCGTTTCT
>QILX01000223.1 GCA_003232175.1 Hyphomicrobiales bacterium
TTCGGCTGCCCGGCCCATGATCAGCGCGATCTGGATTTTGCCAACTCCTATGGCCTGCCTGTACGCCCTGTTGTCGTGCCCAATGGCGCTGATCCCGCTACTTATCGAATATCCAGCGAGGCTTATGTTGGAGATGGCAGGCTGGCCAATTCCGATTTTCTTAATGGTCTTAATGTCGAAGACGCCAAGACCCTGGTGGCGCAGAAACTCAAAACTCACACGGTCAATGGCGAGCCTCAGGGACGCAACACGGTCAATTACCGTCTGCGTGATTGGGGGATTTCGCGACAACGCTATTGGGGTTGCCCCATTCCGATCATCCACTGCACCTCCTGTGGCGTGGTGCCGGTGCCGCGTGAAGATTTGCCGGTCGAACTGCCCGAAGATGTCAATTTCGAAGTTCCAGGAAACCCGTTGGACCGCCATCCGACCTGGCGCAAGGTCAAATGCCCCGATTGTGGCGCTGCCGCGACAAGGGAAACTGATACCTTCGACACATTTGTCGATTCGTCATGGTATTTTGCCCGGTTTTGCGGCCTTGACCCTAAGCGGCCCACGGATTTGAAGGCAGTGAAATACTGGCTGCCGGTCGACCAGTACATTGGCGGGGTGGAGCACGCCATATTGCATCTATTGTATTCGCGTTTTTTCGTCCGTGCCATGCACATCACCGGCCATATCGGTCTTGATGAACCTTTTGACGGTCTTTTTACCCAAGGCATGGTGACGCATGAAACCTACAAGGACCAAAACGGGGACTGGCTCTTCCCTGAAGAGGTCGAAATAAGTAATAGCGGACCAATACATGCTCAGAGCGGTGCGCCGGTCACCATTGGGCCCATCGAATCGATGTCCAAGTCGAAAAAGAACATCGTTGACCCCTCCGCGATTATCTCGCTTTACGGCGCCGACACAGCGCGCTGGTTCATTCTTTCCGATACCCCGCCCGAGCGCGACATCCAGTGGACCGAATCCGGTGTCGATGCAGCAGCCCGATTCGTTCAGCGCCTGTGGAAATTCATTCAAGAGGGCATCGAAACCATTTGCGAACCCGATGCGCCCCGGCCAAAAACCATGGGCGAGGCCGCGACAGCGATTCGCAAATCCGCCCACAAAGCGCTCGCCAATGTCACCAGCGCCCTTGATAGTCTGCGATTCAACCGCGCTATCGCCCATATCTATGAAATGACCAATGATCTTGGGCCGAAATTTGCCGACACTCAAAACTCCACGGCTGCGGATATATGCTGGGCAAGGCGGGAGGCGCTGGAAATATATATTTGTATTTTTGCTCCGATGATGCCGCATCTGGCTGAGCAAGCCTGGCGGGATATCGGGCGCAAAACTCTTGTCGTCAAAGAGGCCTGGCCGAAAGTCTCCAAACCCCTGCTCGTTGAGGATATGATCACCATCGCCATCCAGGTCAACGGCAAGAGGAGGGGGCAAATGGAGGTGCCTAGAGGTCTTTCGCGAGAGGATATTGAAAAGCGCGCGCTAAAACACGACAATGTCGAGCGGGCCATCTTGGGGAAAGAGGTGCGCAAGATTATTGTGGTGCCGGAAAGGATCGTCAATGTCGTCGTCTGATCAGATATCCCGTCGTGCCATCTTGGGGACATTAGCACTTGCGCTGACCGGCCTTGCCGGCTGCACCAATGTACGGCCGCTGTATGGCAGTGGCGGCGCGGATGCCACTGGTGGTGGCGATCTTACGGAAATCAGTTTTGCACCGATGTCCGACCGGCTTGGTCAGCGGCTGCGCAACGAACTGATCCGGCTGATTACGCCGTCGGGCGAGGTCGTTAATCCGCTTTACCGCATGACATTGAGCCTCAATATCAGTGAGAATAACGTGCTTGTACGGTCCAATTCTGATGTGGATCGCAAAACGCTTTCCCTCTCGGTCGCCTACAAGATCCTTGATGCGGAAACTGACGAAGAGGTCTTTGTGGGCAATGCTTTTGGTGATGTGAGTTTTAATCGCGTTAGATCGGAATACGCCAATATCCGTGCCCGCCGCGATGCCGAAAACCGCGCCGCCAACATTGTGGCCGAACAAATCAGATCAACGGTGGCCGCCCGCCTCGCCAGTTAGATAATTTTCGATTTGACCTAAACGGCGCGGGCCAGTGCCGTTTGAACCCCTTAGAAAGTCACTCGCGCCATGGTGGCGATCAAAGCCCATGCAGTTGAACGGTTTGTGGGTCGGCCAGCCCCTGGCATCACGGCATTTTTGGTTTATGGGCCCGATCGCGGCCTGGTTTCGGAACGGTGCGGCGATCTTTTGAGTCAATTCGCCAAATCTCCCGACGATCCTTTTTCCGTTTCGATCCTGGACGAAGCCGATATTGCCAAGTCCGCCGAACCATTGATTGAAGAGCTGAACACCATTGCCTTTGGCGCCGATCGACGCACGGTTTTTGTTCGCTCCGGCAGCGGCGCGGCGCCTGCAACGCTGGCCCAGGCCGTGAGCGCGCCGCGCGAGGGGATCCTGGTGGTGGAAGCGGGGGACCTGAAACCTGGTTCCGCCGCCCGCAAGGCATTCGAAAATGCAAAAAACGCCGCGGCCCTGCCCTGTTATTCCGATGGCCCGGCGGCGCTGGGGGCGCTGATTGACACATCGCTCGCCACGTTTCAACAGAGCATTTCAGCCGAAGCCAGGAAGGATCTCATGGCCCGGCTGGGTGCCGACAGGCTTGCCAGCCGGGCGGAGATTGAAAAACTCGTACTTTATGCCGGCAAAGGCGCCTCGATCACAGCCTCCGACGTCGAAGAGGCCACGGCCGATGCCAGCGAACTTGATCTTGGCGCATTGGTTGATGCGGTTTTCGAAGGTTCGGTCAAAGCGGCGGAACAGAGCCTCGAGCGCTGTCTTAATTCGGGCACGGCCCCGGCCCAAATATTGGCGGCGACCATCCGCCATGTTTTGCGTCTCCACCAGGCGAGCGCTGCCGTAGGGACCGGAATGACGCCGGAACGGGCGATTTCGAGCCTGGCCCCGCCGGTCTATTTTCGCCGCAAAGACAGCCATATCCACCAGATGAGGCGATGGAGCGAACCCTTGCTCAGACGCGCTCTGGCCCTGCTGACCGAGGCGGAAACCGATGGCCGTCTTGGCCCAACACCTGAAGCCTCGACCTCAAGGGTACTTCTTCGGTTGGCCTTGATGCCTAAATCAGGGCGCCATTAAAATAGCACCCGGCCCGGTTCATCTCTTGCCAAGCCGTCGTGGCTGCCGTATATGAATTCAAAACAATCTCACAACGAACAAATCGTTGCGGGTGGGCCCCGGTCCCGGGACCCACTTTTTTTGTGTTTAAACGGCTATGACCAACCAGGTATCAACACACCCATTTAGCTGGACGGAACGGCTGGCGACCGAATCCGGTGTCGCGGCGCGAATTGCCGCTGTGATCGAGCCGGTGATCGAAGATCTTGGCTTTCGTCTTGTCAGAGTTCGCATCACCGGCGAGGGCGGCACCACGATGCAAATTTTTGCCGAACGTGAAGATGGAACCCTGACTATTAATGAATGTGTGACGATCACGAAGATCATATCGCCAATTCTAGATGTCGAGGACCCGGTTTCGGGCCGCTATACACTGGAAGTTTCGTCACCGGGGATAGACCGGCCGCTGGTCCGTCCCATAGATTTTGCCCGCCACAGCGGGTTTGAGGCCCGAATCGAACTCAGCCAGCCGATAGCAGGGCAAAAACGGTTTCGCGGCATTATTGAAGGTTTCGAAGACGGTGAAGTTCGCCTGGAATTGGATATCAAAGGTTTTGATGACGCACAGATCATCGGGCTGCCTTTTCACGCGATCCATGAAGCAAAGCTGATCATGAACGACACGCTGCTCAAAGCGGCGCAAATAAAATCGGAAAATCAGGGCGAGAACGCCCGAAGCCACGGAGAGAATTGAGATGGCACAATTGGGCGTCAGCGCCAATCGACTGGAGTTACTGCAGATTGCCGATGCGGTGGCACGGGAGAAATCCATCGACAAGGCTGTTGTTATCGAGGCGATGGAGGACGCCATTCAGAAGGCGGCCAAGTCGCGCTATGGCAGCGAAAATGAAATCCGCGCCCAGATCGATGTCGAAACTGGTGAAATCAACCTTGCGCGCCTCCTCGAAGTGGTCAACGAAATCACCAATGATGCCACCGAGATCGGCATTACCGAGGCCCGGAAGCGTAATCCGGCGGCCCAAGCCGGCGATTTTATATCCGAACCTCTGCCGCCGATCGAGTTTGGGCGTATCGCGGCACAAAACGCCAAACAGGTGATCGTGCAGAAGGTACGTGACGCCGAACGCGAACGCCAATACGAGGAATTCAAGGACCGCATTGGCGATATCGTCTCGGGCATCGTCAAGAGGGTCGAATATGGCAATGTCGTCGTTGATCTTGGCCGCGGCGAAGCCGTGGTGCGCCGGGACGAAATGCTGCCGCGGGAGAATTTCCGCAATGGCGACCGCATTAGAGCTTATGTCTATGATGTGCGCCGGGAACAACGCGGCCCGCAGATTTTCCTCAGTCGCACCCACCCCCAATTCATGAACAAGCTGTTCTCCCAGGAAGTGCCGGAAATCTACGACGGCATCATCACCATAATGTCGGTGGCCCGGGATCCGGGCAGCCGGGCCAAGATCGGCGTTGTCTCCAAGGACAGCTCCATCGACCCCATCGGCGCTTGCGTTGGCATGCGCGGCAGTCGGGTGCAGGCAGTGGTGAATGAGCTTCAGGGCGAGAAAATCGACATCATCCAGTGGTCGCCCGATGCCGCGACATTCATCGTCAACGCTTTGGCCCCGGCGGAAGTTGTCAAGGTGGTGCTTGACGAGGACGCAGAACGCATAGAGGTCGCGGTGCCCGACGATCAGCTATCCCTGGCGATCGGCCGCCGGGGTCAGAATGTACGGCTGGCGTCCCAGCTGACCGGTTGGGATATTGATATTCTCACCGAGGCTGAGGAATCGGAGCGGCGCCAGGCAGAATTCCTCGAGCGTAGTAATACATTTGTCAACGCACTTGATGTCGATGAGATGATTGGCCAGCTTCTGGCTTCCGAAGGGTTCACATCGGTCGAAGAGGTCGCTTTTGTGCCGCTTGAGGAGGTGGTGGATATCGAAGGTTTTGACGAGGAAACCGCAACCGAAATTCAGGCCCGCGCCAAGGAGTACCTCGAAAAACTCGATACCGAACTGGATGCCAAACGCAAAGAGCTTGGCGTTGGGGACGAACTGGCTGAATTTGAAGGGCTGACCAAGGCGATGCTCGTCGCCCTGGGCGAAGACGGAATCAAGACGGCTGAAGATTTTGCCGGCTGTGTCCCTGATGACCTTGTCGGGTGGAGCGAACGGGTAGACGGTGAGCTGAAACGTTTTGACGGCCTGTTCAAACCTTTCGGCATGCAGGCAGCCGAAGCTGAGGCTCTGATCATGGCCGCTCGTCTTAAAGTTGGCTGGGTCACCGAAGACGACCTTGCTGCTGATGATGAAACACCCGGTGAAGAGGACGCAGCAGAAACCACCGAGACTGCAGCACCTTTGGATGATGAAGAAAAAACCACAGTCGAGGGAGAAAGTGCCTGATCC
>QILX01000177.1 GCA_003232175.1 Hyphomicrobiales bacterium
ACAAGGCGTTTCTGCTCATTGAGCGTGGCATCGATACGGGCCATTTTTTCCGTCGTTACCGCATCGGCGCCCATCTGGCTTTCGATCTGGGCCAGGCGCTCATTGTTGGTTTGCTTGTAGGCTTCAAAGGCTTGCATGAAGTCATCAAAAGCCTCGGCCACTTCCGTGCCGCTGGCTTTGTTTTCATAATTTTGTGTCATTGAACTTGTCTTCCGTTATTGGGACGAGAGGCAATTGGCTGCCTGCCTGATCCGTGCCGCGAAAGCGGCGGTTGAGTTATTGTTCCGGGCGTCCCGCTCCGGGGTTTTGTTGGTATCAAGGGCTTTGAGACCATCTCTGGTCACCGCCCTGGCTTGTGAGCGCGTCAGCCCAGCTTCCCGCGTGAGCAGGCGCTCAAATTCTCGCATCGTCGGGGTCGTTCCCTTGAAAGCGCCGATGCGGGCGGACCGGAGCATCGGGAATGTCACCAGCGAAATTTCAAAAAGATCGACGCGGTCCAGCCGGCGAATACCGGTCTTGGGGTCGGTATGGCTTTGGGCGGCGCGAAAACCGATGGAAAGCCCGTCAAGGGCTCCGGCCCGCAGCAGCGTGAACAACTCGCCACCGCGCGTGAGTTCAGTAAGCAGCTGTCCACGCACAGCCAGACCCTTGTTGTCCTCGGTGATGTCCAGCCAGACGCCGACAATCTCCTTGGGGTCATGCTGGAACAGCATCCGCACCTGGGCGGTCCGGCGGGCCGCAAGGCTGGCGGTAAAGGCGCCCGGGGCCACGACATCCCTGGCGCTGTCCACCTCGTCGAAGAGGCTGGCGTAACCTTCGAAAATTCCCTGGCCCCGGACTTCGGTTACCGCCATGGCGGCGTATTTGGTTTCAAGGGCCGGCTCAATCAAATTTGCGGGCATGGGCTCTTGGTACTCCTGTCACGTGGACGGTGGCGGCTCAGGCGCCTCAGATTGTCGGCAGCGGAAAAATTGCGTTCAAGGATGGCGGCAAACTCGGCGAAGACGCGGACATGGTCCGGTAGGTCCGCCGGCGGCGGCTCGGGCGCCTTTATCAATCTTGAGCCGGGACGTTTCATCGCCCACCGCCGAAGCTGGCATTCAGCCGCGATATTTCGGCGACAAAATCGTTGAAGCGGCGATTGGAACGGACCAGTTCGCGCAGCACCCAGACCAAAAGGCTGGACGCCCCGCTGGCCCAGCTGAACAGCGCCAGATGCGCCAGATCACCGCGGGCGAATATGAATGCCAGCGGATCGTTCACCGGCGTGCGCCCTCGGGCAGCCCGGGCCCTTGCTCCGCCTTGGGCCCATAACCAACAGCGGCGCGTTTTTCGTCCTCGCTGAGAAAATCCGCCGCCGATATCCGCGTCCACAAAGTTTCGCGTTCGGCGCTCAGGGCCTCGATGCGGTCGGCGTCGTACCACAGGCGGATTTCCGGGCCATAAGATGCTCCCAGCCATCGGGTCAGGGCCTTGGCGGTCCGTCCCACAAGGGGCAGCACCGTCTGGCGCCAGAACGTGCGGTTGGCCTCGCGGTAATTGGAAAATGTATTGTCGCCGGGAATGCCGAGCAGCATTGGCGGCACGCCGAAGGCCAGGGCGATCTCGCGGGCGGCGACGTGTTTGAGGTCGATGAAGTCCATGTCCTTGGGCGACAACCCCATCGCTTTCCAGTCCAGCCCGCCTTCCAGCAACATCGGTCTGCCGGCATTTTTGGCGCCCTGATAGGCCGCTTCCAGCTCTGCCTTCAGCCGTCCGAACTGGTCGTCGCTGAGATGGGTGGTACTGCCGGCCCCGGCATAGACAATGGCGCCGGAGGGGCGGGCGGAATTGTCGAGCAGCGCCTTGTTCCAGGCGGTGGCGGCATTGTGAATGTCTATCGACGACGCCGCGGCCTCGATAGGGCTGAGGCCGTAATGATCGTCGGTGGGATGGAACAGCGCCATGTGCTGGATCGGCGGCACGCCGGGCCCGCCGGGCCGGGGCTCGGCGGGAAAGCGCACAGTACGGCCATCGGCGGTATATTCGTAACCGACGGGCCAGCCATCTGCTCCAGGAATGACCTTCATGCGGTCGGGGCGCAGGGCGTATAACTCGGCAACACCTTCGCCGCTGCCGGCGGCTTCCAGATAGGCATTGCCCGATATGAGCAGATAGCCGTACCAGGCTTCGAGCAGGTCGGTGCCGATCTGCAGGGCGTTGGGGCGGCCCAGCAGATCGAGAAACGGATGGGTGTCCATCTCGCGTGCGCCATCATATAGGAGCCAGGGCACCGAGGCGGCGGCTTCGGACACCATGCGCACGCAACGGTACACCACCGGATTGCGGCTATAACCCTGGTCGGCAAGGGAGGCATAGTCTCGTGGGGTCCAGCGCGGCTGGCCTTCAAAGTGGAAGGCGGTAAGGCTGGTGGCGCTGGCTTTTGCCTCCAAACCGGACCGGCTCGCGGCCAGTGGATTTGATAGGCGCGCCAGTCGGTTAAGCCACAAAGGCATCGGCACTTCCTTTCGGTTCATAGGGATCGAATGCGCATGTGTTCGCGGCCTTGCATGAGTTCGGTCAACGCCCAGACAAGGGCATCGAGGCGATCGGGGCTTTTGCCGCCGCTTCGCCCGCCCGGTTCGAAATCGCACATTTCATCTTCAAGTTCCGGCCAGGCGCCGACATGGGCGACGCGGCCACGTTCGTAATGCGCCGCCACCGGCTCGGCCCGCAGCCATTTGCCGCGGGTTGCCCGCACTTTGCGTACCGGCAGGTGCGGATCGATCTGGGCCAGGATCGTCGTAACCATGTCGCCGCCCTGATTGACTTCGGCGACCACCAGATCAGCATCATGGCGCCCATAGGCCGCCACAACCCGTGAGGCCCAACTGAGCGGCGTAGCGCCCTTTATGGTCGCATCTTCAATGACATAGGCCATGCCATCGCCATCCTCGCCAACCACGACAATGCCGCAGGCGTCAGCCTTGGGCCCCGAGGTGACGGGGGGGTCGACGCCAACAATGATCCGGGCCATGGCGGGGGCCTGGGCGCAACGAGACTTGTCGAGCAAATCCCGCGACCACAAGGCGTGGGGGTTGTCGTCGATGATCTCGCCGTCAATTTCCTGGCGGCCAAGGCGGGTGCCTTCGTAGCTCGCCAGAATGGTGTCGATGAAGCCCGGCGCCAGATTGGCCTGGTTGTCGCGGGTGGTTGAGCGGCTGACATGGGTGCGCTGGTCGGCCACCAATTGCTTGAGCAGCGCTGTCGGGCGCGGCGTGGTGGTCACGATCTGGCGCGGTCGCGGCCCCAGGCGAAGCCCGAATTGCAGCATGTTCCATGTCGCCTCATCATGGCGCCATTTGCACAGCTCATCGGCCCAGGCGGCAGTGAATTGCGGTCCGCGCAAGCCGTCAGGATCAGTGGCCGAGAATATTTCCGCCACGGCACCGCCGGGCCAGGTCAGCCGGCGCCTGGAGGGCTCAAAACGCGGTCGGCTCGCATCTGGGTGAACCGCCAGGATACCCGACGGCCCTTCGATCATTACCGACCTCACCTGCGCCATCGTTTCGCCGACAAGCGCGATGCGGGCGGCATGGGGCCCCTTAAGGGGCGCTTCGGCGAGGCCCCTCACCCACTCCGCGCCGGCGCGGGTTTTCCCCGAGCCCCGTCCGCCAAGCAACAGCCATGTGGTCCAGTCCGAAACCTCGGGCGCCATTTGGTCCTTGCGGGCCCAGAGCTGCCAGTCGAACATGATCCGGGCTACATCTTCAGGGGCCAGGGCAGATAAGGCCTCCTCAGTTTTGCCGCTCGCGTCCAAGGCGCGCAATGCGGTCCGCAAGCGCTTGACGGAGTCCCTCGATGTCGCGATGGGCCGCTTCCTTCCGTGCTTGGGCCGCGGGGTCGGCGCCGGTATCGAGTTCGAACAGTTTTTCCAAAGTGCGCACCAGGGACGACAGCGTGCGGGCGGCGCGCTCACGGCTGGTGGCGCTGGTTTCGGCTTGAGCCGCTTCGTGGCAGAGGCTGGATTCTATGTCTTGGATCTGCCGCTCCAGGGCCTCGAAGAATCGGGCCACCATGACACGGCGACGATAACCCCGCGTGGCGGGGTTGCTTCTGTCAACCCGGTTTCGCGGCGCCCACCGCTCGCGCCGCCGGCGGATGTAGAGCGCCGTTCTGGCAATGCGGTAGGTCTTGCAAATACTGTCGACGCTGTCCTTGCCGCTTTCATAGGCGGTACGGATGGCGTTCCAGTCGGGGCTGTTCGCCTCGTCCATGGCACCTGTGAATGGCTATGATGTGATGAAACCGCCAGCATCGGGATACAATTTTGTGACGGTAGCTGTTTGTACACCAATCACCGTAACAATGTCAACAGTTTTTTTGCGTATTAGGTGATTTTTTTACATGAGTCGCTCGAACCGTTTTGTCGGGACCCGGTAAATCCTTGAACGGCCAGTCGACAATATGGTTCTCCAGATCCGCCAGCGGGACTGCGTCCTCTTCAAAAATTCGGCCTTTTACGCTGATTCCGGCGACGTGTACCGTATCGAAATCCCCGGACACCAGGTGGTGCCACCAATAAAGATCGCGCCCTTCGTCAATCAGCCGATAGGCGCATGTCATCGGCAGCCAGGTCAGATCGGCCACCGCCGACGCTGAAATTTGTACACAATCCGTAACAACCTCATGGCGATTTTCATAGTCCCGGCACTGGCAAGTCTGATCGTTCAGCAAGCGGCAGCCGACATCGGTGGCATAGATGCGGCTGGTGTCCTCATCTTCGAGCTTCATCAGGCAGCAGCGGCCACAACGATCACAAAGCCCCTCCCACTCCGCCGGCGTCATCTGATCCAGGTGTTTTGTCTGCCAGTAAGGCACACCGCCACGCCCATTGTCGGTACCAGTCCCGCCAACAAATTTTTTGCTATTCATAGTCCCCACTTTGCTTGAATATTACCTTATGATAGGTCAATGGGCACATCTGGCTACCATGGATAGATCGTGGCGCGTACATCAATAAGAAAACGTTTGTGGAATCGCGTATTGAGCGCTGATTCAAGTGTCGATGCGGGCATGTTCGGCCTCGCTGGCTGGCTGGGCAACAAATGGACTTCATATACCGAATTCACCGACAGAATGCGGGTGTGGGGGGTGCGCCGCCTAATTGTCGATGCAACCTCCAATGCGCTTACCGCCGGAACCGCGGCTGTAGTCCTTATTTACGCCTGGGGCCTGCCCGATGCCCCCAGCGAGAAGCTGCTTTACTCCGGCGCCCAGCAATACAGTGTCGTCTTTACCGATGCCAACGGTACCTATCTGGGCCGCCGCGGCGTGCTGCACTCCAACGCCGTGCCGCTGGATGAAATCCCCGACCATGTCATCGAAGCGGTTCTGGCAACTGAAGACGCCCGCTTTTACGAACATTTCGGCATCGACATTTTGGGAACAATTCGCGCACTTGTGGCAAACGTCCAGGCCAACGACATCGTCCAGGGCGGTTCGACCCTGACCCAACAGGTGGCCAAGAACCTGTTCCTGACCCCTGAACGCTCGCTGCGGCGGAAAATCAAAGAAGCGTTTTTTTCGCTGTGGATGGAAGCGCGG
>QILX01000013.1 GCA_003232175.1 Hyphomicrobiales bacterium
CAAGTCAATTTGCAGCTTCGGTCGCCGCCAACCGCCAATTGGGGTCTTGAGTATTCAAATCGCGCTCAAAAGTCCAGATATCGGTGACTTCGCGGATCTTCTTCAGATCGCCTTCGGTGACCTCGCCAGCGCCATCAAGGGTCGCTGAGATCAGTTTTGAACGGAATTTCACCGTAAGCCGCGCCATCGATCCCTTGACGCCGGCCTCGACAATCGTAGCGTCATCGATGCCGACAAAAGTCGAGGAGACGGTTTCGTCGCGACTTTCACGTTCGGTGATCACCGAGGAAAACCCGTCATAGACCGCCGGGATGAGCAGGGGTTGCAGCTGTTCGCGACCGCCTTGCGCAAAGGCGGTGACGATCATTTCATAAGCAACGGCGCCGCCTTCGAGAAACGTTTCAGGGTCAAAACCGGGATCGCGATTCAAGATCGCCGTCAAACCCTCCGCGAGCGGGCTGCCCTTGGGCGCGATCGCGCCCCAGTCGGGGTCTTCGCCGCCGGTTGTTAAATCCGGTGTATAGGCCGACGGCGCATCGGTCTTGCCAACCCCAGGCAGGGTTACCACATTGTCATCATTGGCCGCATCCCTGGGCGAATAGGGATCGTAAGGCGGGCGCTCATCACCGGTTCGTTGCCCGAGCACTCTCCACAGCTTGAGCAAGATGACAACGGCGATAGCCATAAAAATGATCGTAGTGAGGTCGAACACGTCGCTTTTCATCCATTAAAATAGGTTTACAAATTGACGCTGAAGCCTTTGTCCGGTCTGCATCTCATGCTGTTATAGGCTAATATAGATCAAGATGCTGGTTTTTTGGAGACTTTGCGCGGCACCACAGTTAATTGATCAGGGTTTTTTTGGTTTTTGCCCCTTTTTACATTCACGGACAAACGAATGCGTCTTGGCCCCGTCATACTTTTTCTCTTCATCGCCATTCCCATCGCCGAGATCTGGGTCTTGATCGCGGTTGGCGGGATTATCGGCGTGCTGCCGACCATAACCCTCGTGGTTCTCACCGCCATTGCCGGTACCGCGCTTATCCGGCATCAGGGCATGAGCCTCATGGTCGAGGCGCGGGCACGGCTTGACCGGGGCGAACCTCCCGTCGGAGCGGTCGTCGATGGCGCATTTCTGCTCGTTGCCGGCGCTTTGCTGCTGACGCCGGGATTTATCACCGATGCCATTGGGTTTTTGTGTCTTGTGCCCGGCTTTCGCCGCACCCTGGCTGCGTGGGTCTGGGCGCGTTACGGTAATCTGACCGACATCCGGCAGGCCGGTTTCACCGCGCCGGGCCCGAATATGGAAAAACCGGGCCCGGCCACGGGTGGCAGGCCGGGCCCGATCATCGAGGGCGAATTTACCGAAGTTGATCCAGGCGAAGGGTCAGCACGCCTTAGTGAAGACGAAATCGACCCCAAAAACCGCCCCCGGCCCGATGGCCGGTCGCCATGGGCCGGCAAACCGAAGCAGCAGTGATCCTGCCTTGTTCGCTACCGGCATCCATGCTAGCCAGCGCTTCGGGCATTTCCCCAACGGCTTTGAACGGATGACACAATGAGCGATACGGATAGTGGTGAAAATGGAGCCGGTGGGCCGGCGAAAGGCACGAAGTCGGAAGAAAAGCCGGCGCCGGAAATCCGGCTTATGGCGCAATATGTCAAAGACGCCTCATTCGAAAACCCGCGCGTGCCCGAACACCTGCCCCAGAGTTACACTTCCCCGGAAATCAGCATCAATGTGAATGTGAACGCCCGCGCCCTGGACGACGACAAGAACGATTTCGAGATCGAGCTGGGCCTGGAGGCCAAGGGCCAGCAGGACGGCAAGCCGATATTTCTGGTCGAACTGGTTTATGCCGCACGCATTGCGGTTAAAAACGTGCCCGACGACATGAAGCCTCCCCTGACGCTGATCGAGGGGCCGCGTATGATATTCCCCTTCGCCCGGCGCATCCTCGCCGATCTGGTGCGCGATGGCGGTTTCCCTCCACTTCTGATCGAACCCATTGATTTCGCGGCACTCTATCGCCACCGGCTGGAACACATGAAAGCCAATGAGGAATCCGCGGCCAGCGCCGACAAGGCCTCTACTGAAAAGACCTCTAGCTGACCGCAAAGGGTGGCTGAGCTCGCGGAGCGGGCAGGCGCCGAAGACCTGAGAAATTCCCGACACAGACCGTGATCGTTTTTAGCGGAGACACGCAAGGCAGCAAGCGCTGCCCGGCGTGAATACGCCGCGCCCGCGCAGGCTCGGTGCGCAGCACCGAAATAGCCGTGAGCGAAATAGACTTAGAATGTTACCGTTAAAAACGGAAACATTCTAAGACGGCCGAATGGCGTATCCCCGGTGCCGTTTCAGCACATCGCCCGCCAGGTAAAGCGACCCGGTGATGAGAATGCGCTGTGGGCCGGGCTCCCGGCTCATCAACTGGTCGATGGCCTCTTCCACACTTGCCGCCGTGCCGACCGCGAAGCCAAGGTCCCTTGCGGCTTCAGCCAGGTCTTCAGCGCCAAGGCTGTTGATCTGATCCGGGACACCGACGGTGATCATTTCCGCGGCGAGGCCGATAAAGGGGTTGAAGAATGCGGATGCGTCCTTGCCCTGCATCATACCTGCGATCACTTTGAGGGGTTTGGGGGCCCGTTCCTCAAGCTCGACCATGGCAGACGCTATCGCCTTGGCGGCGGCTTCATTGTGGCCACCGTCGAGCCACACCTCGACACCAGGGTCCAGCCCCTCGGTGAGCGTGCCTTCATCAAGCCGTTCCAGGCGTGCCGGCCATTCGGCATTTTCAAGGCCGGTGGCTATATGGGCTTCGGTCAGGCCATCGGGCGTCAGGCACCGCAACGTGGCGATAGCGATGGCGGCATTGGCGAACTGATGATGACCAAAAAGATGCGGCCTGGGCAGATCGAAAAGACCGGCACCGTCCTGATAGACCAGCCGACCATGTTGCTCGAAGCCTTCGAAATCCTGACCGCTCAAGACCAGTGGCGCGCCGAGCCGGTCCGCGGTCCGCGCGATGACATCAAGGGCGCTGTCGTCCTGGGAGCCAATTACCGCCGTTACGCCGGGTTTGAGGATTCCGGCTTTTTCCGCTGAAATTTCAGCCAGTGTCGTTCCCAGAAAACCTTGATGATCGATACTGACCGGCGTGATCACCGAGACCGCTGGCTCCGCCACGACATTGGTGGCGTCCAGCCGACCGCCGAGACCGACTTCAAGGATCAGATAGTCTGCCGGCTGCCGGGAGAAGGCGAGAAAGGCCGCCGCGGTGGTGATTTCAAAAAACGTGATCACCTCGCCGCCATTGGCGTGCTCGCATTCCTCGAGAAGTTCAACCAGTTCGCTTTCAGCAATTGGCAGGGTCCGCCCGTCCTGGGCCAGGCGAATGCGTTCGGCAAACCGCACCAGATGCGGCGATGTATAGGCGTGGACGCGGGCGCCCGAGGCCTCCAGCATCGCCACCAGATGCGCTTGCACCGAGCCCTTGCCGTTGGTGCCCGCAATGTGAACGACCGGCGGCAGGCGACGTTCGGGATGATCCAGGGCGGCGAGGAGCCGTTCGATGCGGCCAAGGGAAAGGTCGATAACCTTGGGGTGCAGCGCAATAAGCCGCTCGAGCACCAGATCGGTGCGGCCGTCGATCTGGCCAAGGGCCATGGCGGAAGCGCCTTCGGACATTGTCAGGTTCGCTTTATCTATCGGAAATGTTGGAGGATCAGGTGTTTTCCGCTGGCGCAATCTGGGTTTCGGGCGGATTTTTGCCCTCCCCGTCCTCGATCAGGGCAGGAAGGCCGGCCATATCCGATATGGGGCCATGGCCTAGCAGCAGCCGGCAGAGGCGGCTCAGGGTTGCCCGCAGATCGTGACGATGTACCACCATGTCAACCATGCCGTGTTCGAGCAGATACTCCGCCCGCTGGAACCCCTCGGGGAGCTTCTCGCGGATGGTCTGTTCAATAACCCGGGGACCGGCAAAACCGATCAACGCGCCAGGTTCGGCGATTTGCACATCGCCAAGCATGGCATATGAGGCCGTCACCCCGCCGGTGGTCGGGTGGGTCAGCACCACCAGATAGGGCAGATTGGCGTCGCAGAGGCGTTGAATGGCCACCGTGGTGCGCGGCATCTGCATCAGGGCCAGAATGCCCTCCTGCATGCGGGCGCCGCCGGCAGCGGTATAAATAATCAGGGGGTTTTTACGTTCCACCGCGGTTTCAGCCGCGGTGATGATCGCCTCGCCCGCCGCCATGCCAAGGGTGCCGCCCATAAAGGCAAAATCCTGTACCGCGGCGACAACGTCCAGCTCGTCCAGCTTGCCGGTGCCGACCAGCACCGCGTCGTCAAGCTCGGTTTTGGCCTTGGCGTCCTTCAGCCGGTCGGTATAGCGCCGCTCGTCGCGGAATTTAAGCGGGTCAAGGGGGACGTCAGCCACATCGATTTTGTCGTATTTGCCGTCGTCGAACAAAAGCTTCAGCCGGTTGGGGGCCGAAACCTTCATGTGAAAGCCTGAACCCGGGACAACCCACTGGTTGGCCTCCAGGTCGCGATGGAAGACCATCTGCCCGGTCTCGGGGCATTTTACCCACAGATTGTCGGGCACCTCGCGCTTGCGCCAGATGCCTTGAATCTTGGGCCGGACGACATTGGTGATCCAGTTCACTTAAGCCAACCTTTCGGACGTAGATTCTGTTTCTACGCTAAACTGCCCTATCGGCGATACCTTCCGCAAGTGCGGATACGACACGATGGATGCGGGCCGCAGCATCGCCACTACCCCTTATCTGGGCCTCGGCCACCTGCGCAACAAGGGCTGAGCCAACTGCAACCGCATCGGCACTGACGGCAATCTGTGCTGCCTGCCCGGCGGTTTTGACCCCAAAACCGACCACTACGGGCAGATCGGTATGGGATTTTATCCGCGCTACAGCGGTTTTAACCTTGTCCGCATCAGGGGTCGCGGTGCCGGTCACACCGGTAATCGAGACGTAATAGACAAAACCGGAAGTGTTGCCCAGCACTTTTGGCAGCCGCGCCTCATCGGTGGTCGGGGTGGCGAGGCGGATGAAATTGAGCCCTGCTTTACGCGCCGGCAGGCACAACTCGTCATCTTCTTCCGGCGGCAGGTCGACAATGATCAGCCCGTCGACCCCGGCGGATTTGGCGTCGCTAAGAAATCGATCATTGCCATAGGAATAGATCGGGTTGTAATAGCCCATCAGCACGATGGGCGTATCATCGTCGCCCTCTCGAAACCGGCGCACCAGATCAAGGGTCTTGGCCATGGTCTGCCCGGCTTTCAGGGCGCGCAGGCTCGAGGCCTGAACCGCAGGGCCATCGGCCATGGGGTCAGTGAACGGCATGCCCAGCTCGATGATGTCGGCCCCGGCGTGGCGCAGGCCCCTGATGATATCGAGCGAAGTGTCAAAATCAGGGTCCCCGGCGGTCACGAACGGCACCAGTCCGGCGCGACCTTCAGCTTTCAACGCCGCAAAGCGCGCATCTATGCGGGTTTCGGTCATAGTCAGATCTCCATCCCCAGATGCTCAGCGACGGCGAATACCCTTGTCCCCCCGGCCGCACAGGTTCATCACGATGATGTCGTCGGCGGACATGTTTGGGGCGATCTTGGCCACGTGAGCAAGGGCGTGGGCGGGTTCGAGCGCCGGGATGATGCCTTCAAGCCGGGTGCACTGCTGGAAGGCTTCAAGTGCCTCGGCATCGGTGACGGCGACATAATTCACCCGGCCGGATTCCTTCAGCCAGGCGTGTTCTGGGCCAATGCCGGGATAGTCGAGCCCGGCGGAAATCGAATGGCCCTCGAGGATCTGGCCGTCATCGTCCTGAAGCAGATAGGTGCGGTTGCCGTGCAGCACGCCGGGGCGGCCACCCAGCAGGCTGGCGCTGTGCTTGTCGCCATCAAGACCCTTGCCGCCGGCTTCGACCCCGGTGATACGAACATCCGCGTCATCGAGGAAGGGGTGGAACAGCCCCATGGCGTTGGAGCCCCCGCCGATGCAGGCGACAATCTCGGTCGGCAGGCGCCCCTCTCGCTCCAGGATCTGCGCCCGCGCTTCCGTGCCGATCACCGACTGGAAATCACGCACCATGGCGGGATAGGGGTGCGGCCCCGCCACCGTGCCGATGATGTAAAACGTGTCTTCGACATTGGCGACCCAGTCGCGTAAAGCCTCGTTGAGGGAATCCTTCAAGGTGCCGGTTCCCGACGTCACCGGCACGACTT